>NZ_LZIX01000133.1:0-46262 GCF_001666955.1 Mycobacterium sp. E735
CCGCTGGGGAGCGACGTCGGCTTCACCCCTAGGGGCCGCACGCGGCCCCAGTCCGATCACGGTGGACCGGTGGGTCCCCCGTCTCCATCCACGTTGGTCAGTGGGCCCCGCCTACTGGATGGAGCTCGGCGCGATAGGAGGGGAGGTCCGCCAATTCGGTTGTCTTGGCGAGCCTTCGGAGAAAGGTAGCGGGTTCTGTCGGCCCCGTCACGTTCTGCGAAACCGGGCGTTTCCCTCTCGGCCATCTGGGAAAACGCTCCGGACACACGGCATCCACGCAGGTCATAGCACCCGATATCGGAGCGTGATTACGCCGTTATCGTTCCGTTACGTGAGATAACTCACAGTTTTACCCGCCGGCGAAAGGGGGTAGAACGTCGATCGTGTTTCCGGGGCGTAACGGTGCGGTCTCGTCGCGCACGGCGACCCCGTCGCACAGGTAGGAGCATCTGCCCAACACCGCGGCGAGTCGGGAGCCACGCACGGCGAGGCGCTCGACGAGCTCGGCCACGGTGGTCCCGGGGCGCAGCACCACCGTCTCCGACTCGGCGCCCGCCGCCGCCCGCGCAGCGGCGAAGTAGCGCACCGTCACCTGAATCCCGTCTTGTTGGACGGCATGACCCATCGGGCTAGCCACCGATCGCGCTCATCGGACGGTCGGGCTGGACGAAGCTCGGGTCGTTGATCCCGTGACCGGCCGGCTTGCCCCACATCGCGACCCGCCACGCCGCTTCGATCGCGTCGTCGGACGCGCCGCTACGCAGCAGGGCCCGAAGATCGGTCTCCTCGGTCGAAAACAGGCAGCTGCGGACCTGACCGTCAGCGGTCAGGCGGGTTCGATCGCAGGCCGAACAGAAGGCGTGGGAGACCGACGCGATGACGCCGAACTTTCCGCTCGGCGTGCCCGGGCCGGTGTCGACCAGCCAGAGCTCCGCGGGCGCCGAGCCGCGCGGCGCGGGGTCGGGCCGTAACCGGAAGTGGGGGCGCAGCGTGTCGAGCACGTCGTCGGCGCTCAGCGCGGCGCCCCGGCGCCATTGGTGCCCGGCATCCAGCGGCATCTGCTCGATCACCCGTAGCTGGTGGCCGCGCTCGAGGCAGAACCGCAGCAGTTCGACGACGTCCTGCCGCCCGGTGACGGGATCGAGCACGGCGTTGACCTTGACCGGCGTCAGGCCGGCGTCGTGGGCGGCGGCCAGCCCGTCGAGCACGTCGCCGAGCCGGTCCCGGCGGGTGATCGCCGCGAAGTGGTCGCGATCCACGCTGTCCATCGAGACATTGACACGGTCCAGGCCTGCCCGGGCGAGGCCGGCGGCCCGCCTCGCCAGCCCTATGCCATTGGTGGTCAACGAGATCTCCGGGCGGGGCCGCAGCCCGGCCACCGCCGCGACCACCTCTTCGAGGTGCCGCGCCAACAGGGGTTCGCCACCGGTGAATCGCACGCTCGTGATGCCCAACCGGGTGACGGCGATGTGCATCAGGCGGGTCAGCTCGTCGGGCCGCAGCAGTTGCTCGCCCGGCAGCCAATCCAGGCCCTCGGCCGGCATGCAGTAATTGCACCGCAGGTTGCAGCGGTCGGTCAGCGAGACCCGCAGGTCGGTGGCGACCCGCCCGTAGGTGTCCACCAACGGGCCCGTGGTCGGGGCGTGCCGCGCGACGCCGCCGCCGGCGCGGCCCGGCACCGTCGGCACACCCAGCGCGGTCAGCGTCATGCGGCCATCACCTGGGAGGGCGAACCGACGGGAACGATCTGCTTGCCAAGCGGCATCAACGACACGGGGATCAGCTTGAGGTTGGCCAGCGCCAGCGGAATGCCGACGATCGTGGCGGCCATCGCCACCGCGCTCACCACGTGGCCGATCGCCAGCCACAGTCCGAACAGCAGCACCCAGATGACGTTTCCGATCAGCGCTCCCGTGCCGGCGGTCGGCTTGTCGACGATGGTGCGGCCGAACGGCCACAACGCGTACGAGGCGATGCGCAGCGACGCGAAGCCGAACGGGATGGTGATGATCAGCAAGAAGCTGACAAGCGCCGCGACCACGTATCCGGTGGCCATCCACAGGCCGCCGAACAAGAGCCAGATGATGTTCAGGATCAGGCGCATATCTCCTCCACCGGTAATGCCCAGAGTACCGAGTGGGCAATAACGGGGGTGCTCGTCAGGCGAGCATCCGAGTAGGATCAGGGACCAAACGGCGTCCTGCGCAGGCGGGACGCTTATTGTGTTGGCCATTCTATTGATCCGTTAGACAAGCAGGTGAGACCAGTGCCGACCGGCAAGGTTAAGTGGTACGACGCCGACAAGGGGTTTGGCTTCCTGTCGCAAGAGGACGGCGAGGACGTGTATGTCCGCTCGTCGGCGTTGCCCGCTGGGGTCGAGGGGCTCAAAGCGGGCCAGCGCGTGGAGTTCGGCATCGCCTCCGGGCGGCGCGGGCCTCAGGCGCTGAGCCTCAAGCTGATTGAGCCACCGCCCAGCCTCACCAAGGCTCAGGGCCGCCGCGAGACGCCCGCCGAGCACAAGCACAGCCCCGACGAACTGCACGGCATGGTCGAGGACATGATCACGTTGCTGGAGAGCGCCGTTCAGCCCGAGCTGCGCAAGGGGCGCTACCCGGACCGCAAGACGGCTCGACGGGTCTCCGAGGTGGTTCGCGCGGTCGCCCGCGAGCTCGACGCCTAGCTCGCCGCCGGTCGGCGGCGAGTGGCTGGGGCAGAATTGTCACCATGGCCGCCTACGTCGCCGGAAAAGGTGACTTCACCCGCGACACGAACTACATCACCACCCGCGTCACCGCCGACGGGCGCGACGGCTATCCGGTGGAACCCGGCAGGTACCGGCTCGTCGTCGCGCGCGCCTGCCCCTGGGCCAACCGCGCCATCATCGTCCGGCGCTTGCTGGGCCTGGAAAGCGTTCTGTCCATTGGGTTTTGCGGGCCTACCCACGACGAACGCAGCTGGACGTTCGATCTCGACCCCGGGGGCGTGGACCCCGTCTTGAAGATTCCCCGGCTGCAGGATGCCTACTTCAAGCGCTTCCCCGACTATCCCAAGGGCATCACGGTGCCCGCGATCGTCGACGTTCCCACCGGCGCTGTCGTCACCAACGACTTCGCACAGATGACCCTGGACTTCTCCACGGAATGGACCGCCTACCACCGCGAGGGCGCCCCGGAGCTGTATCCCGAGCAGCTGCGCGCGGAGATCGACGACGTGAACAAGCGGGTCTATACCGAGATCAACAACGGGGTGTACCGGTGCGGGTTCGCCGGCTCGCAAGAAGCCTACGACGCGGCGTACGACCGGCTGTTCGCCGCGTTGGATTGGGTCGGCGACCGCCTGGCCGATCAGCGATACCTGGTGGGCGACACCATAACCGAGGCCGACGTGCGGTTGTTCACGACATTGGCCCGCTTCGACCCGGTCTACCACGGTCATTTCAAGTGCAACCGGAGCAAACTGAGCGAGATGCCGGTGTTGTGGGCGTATGCGCGCGACCTCTTCCAGACACCGGGGTTCGGCGACACCGTCGACTTCGTGCAGATCAAGCAGCACTACTACATCGTGCACGCCGACATCAATCCCACCGGCATCGTGCCCAAGGGGCCGGACCTGTCGAGCTGGCTGTCACCGCATGGCCGGGAAGCGCTGGGCGGCAATCCGTTCGGCGACGGGACCCCTCCGGGCCCGCCCGTCGAAGGGGAACGGGTGCCGGCTGGGCACGGCGCCTGACCCGGGCGCTCAATACGTAAGGCGCACTGACCATTCCGCGTGCGGAACATCCCGCAGCTCTCCCGCGGGATCCATGACGAGCGTCAGCAACTGCACCACTATCCCGACCACGCGCCCGCGGTGCGGGTCCACCGGCGGGATGGTGACCGCGAACCGGGTGCCCGGCCGAAAGATGGTGCTGGTGGTGTTGGTCGGGTCCTCGTAGACCTGCAGCAGCCGCCACGGCGCCCGGTAGATCGCGTCGGGCACCGAGAGTTGCACCGGGTAGCGCTCGCTGACCTTCAGCTCGCCCTGCGCCTGGGGCGTGTCGCAGTCCTCGAGGTTGAGCACGCTGCAGTAAAGGTATGGCCCCACCCTCGTGAGGTGGCCGTGCGAATACGCGCTGATCTGGGGTCGCTGCGGACCGGACGGGCGCACCAGCAGCCAGGTGCCCACACCGACGGCCACGCACGCCAGAGTCATCAGGCCGGCGAGCAGCACGGCCATCCTGCGTTTCACTCGGGCACCACCGCCGGTCGGCCGCGACGGACGCCTTCCTGCTCCACCATGACGGGCCGGTTACCTCCGAGTCCGGGGATCAGCGAGTTCCCTTGATAGCTAACGAGCGTCTGCGCCAATCCGAGGATCAGCAGCGCGGTTACGGCGGTGAAGCCCACCCACAACTCGGTGTACACCAGAACGCCCACGGCACCGCCGAGCACCCAGGCCAGCTGCAGCGTCGACTCCGAACGCCCGAATCCCGAGGCGCGCGATTCCTCGGGCAGATCGTTTTGCAGTGAGGCGTCCAGCGAGGCCTTCGCGATGGCGCTGCTGCCGGACGTCACCAGGGTGGCGATCACGGCCGCCGCGAGGGTGCCCGCCACCGCCGCCGCCAGCGCGACCGCAGAGACCGCCAGCGTGCAGCGCACCACCAGCACGGCGGGGCGGCCCAGTTGTAGGCGCGCGGCGGCGAAGTTGCCGGCGAAGTTGCCGATGCCGGCCGCCGCGCCGATCATCCCGAGCATGCCGAGCTGAACCCAGCCGTTGGCTTGATGCGCCTTGGCGACGAACGCCGGGTACAAGAACAGAAAGCCGACCATGACCTTGATGGTGCAGTTTCCCCACAACGAGGTAATGATGTTGCGGCCCAGCGGTTGTCGCAGCGTCCCGCCGACCTTCTTGACTTCATGGTGCCAGCTGCGCCGCTGTGGTTCGCTGTCCTGGCGGTAGCTCAACGTGGCGGGCACCTCGCCGGCCGTGACCTCGACCCAGCGCGGGATCCGCATCGACAGCGAAGCGCCGACGAGCGTGACCGCGATGACGACGAACAACGCGCCGGGCAACTTGAACAGATGGGTGCAGACGAACTCCACGCCCGCGGCGATCGCCCCGCCGGCGATGGTGCCGCCGAGCAGACCGAACACGGTCAGCCGCGAGTTCACCCGCACCAGGTCGATGGTCGGCGGCATGACGCGCGGCGTCACGGCGCTGCGCAGCACGCTGAAAGACTTGGAGAACACCATCATGGCCAGCGCGCACGGATAGAGCACCCACGACGGGTAGCTCCCGGTCGCGCCGTCGTAGTTCATGATCAGCACCAGCGCCAGCGCCGTCCGCAGGACGAACGACCCGGCGAGGGCGACCCGCCGGCCGTGCTGCAACCGGTCCAGCGCCGGGCCGATGAGCGGCGCGATGACCGCGAACGGCGCGATGGTGATCAGCAGATACAACGCGACCCGGCCCTTGCTCTCCCCGGTGGCCGCCGCGAAGAACAACGTGTTGGCCAACGCCACGGCCATCGCAGCGTCCACCGCGAAGTTGGCCACCACCGGCCACGTCAGGGCCGTCAGGCCGGACTTGTCGGCGCCGTCGGCGGTGGCAGCCCGTTGCACCATCCAGTACATCCGCGACCCCATCTCGCGGCTGCGCAGCGCGGCGGCGCGAGTGACGGTGATCCGTTCACCGGGGGCGGCAGGGCGTGGGGGTGAGGTGTCGTATTGATCCGGTTCCGACTGCTGGCCGATCGGCGGCAGGTAGCGATTGGCGCTCGGCATCGGCGGTGGACGTCGGGCACGCCGATCGGCGGCATCGTCGGCGGGGTAATTGGCCATGCCCGGATGCTGTTTACCAGCCCCATTGGCGGGCCGGCGACCCGGAGTGGAGGCCACGCGGCCCGGATGATCACGCCGCCGTCCAGACACGTTCCGATTCTCCCCTATGCCGACGACAAGCGTCTGCAGGTAACGGGGTGTGGCTCGCCAACCTAGTATTGGAACCGCAATGGAGAAAGAGGACACCTTGACCGGACCCAGCGAGCAATCCGCCGGGGCGACCGTGGCCGACTGGCCCGAAGGTTTGGCCGCCGTGCTGACGGGTGCGGTAGACCAGGCCAGGACCGCCGTCGTGGAGTTCAGTGGTGCGGAGACCGTGGGCGATTACCTGGGCGTCAGTTACGAGGACCCGGCCGCCGCCACCCACCGGTTCCTGGCTCATCTGCCCGGTTACCAGGGCTGGCAGTGGGCCGTCGTCGTCGCCGCCCATCCCGGCGCCGATCACGCCACCGTCAGCGAGGTGGTGCTGATTCCGGGACCGACGGCGTTGCTGGCGCCCGAGTGGGTCCCGTGGGATCAGCGGGTGCGTCCGGGGGACCTGAGCCCCGGCGACCTGCTGGCGCCCGCGGCCGACGACCCGAGGCTGGTTCCCGGCTACACCGCCAGCGGCGACCCACAGGTCGACGACACCGCCGCCGAAATCGGGCTGGGCCGTCGGTGGGTCATGAGTGCCGCCGGCCGCGCGGAGGCGGCCGAACGCTGGCACACCGGAGAGCACGGTCCCGACTCGGCGATGGCGCGCTCCACCAAACGGGTGTGCCGTGACTGCGGCTTCTACCTGCCGTTGGCGGGGTCGCTCGGTTCGATGTTCGGCGTGTGCGGCAACGAGCTGTCGGCCGACGGGCAGATCGTGGACAAGCAGTACGGTTGCGGCGCGCACTCGGACACCCCCGCTCCTGCGGGCACCGGTTCGCCGATTTACCAGCCCTACGACGATGGCGTGCTCGACGTCGTGGAGCCGCCCGTCCCGACAGAGCCGCCGGAGGCTGCGGACCAGTCGACCGAGGCGGCGGAACCCCGGCCCGAGGACGCCGACGGCGGCCCACAGGCGGAACCGGAGTCCGCGACAACAACTTCGGAGACGCCCGAGCCGCAGTCCGAAGCGCCGGAGTCGCAGCCCGAGTCCGAAGCGCCGGAGCCGCAGCCCGAGCCCGAAGCGCCGGAGTCGCAGCCCGAGTCCGAAGCGCCGGAGTCGCAGCCCGAGCCCGAGGCGCAGGAGTCGCAGCCCGAGGCGGACTAGCCCTTTTCGGCGGCGGCCTTGATCTTGGCGAGTGAGGCGTTCATGCCGTCGACCAATTCGCGTTCGAAGTTCGTGGTCCCGCCGAACAACGCATTCACCGACAGGTTGGAGAACGCGGTCACGCCGTTCTCGGCATGGCGGCTCTCGATCACCCGGGTGCCCGCGCCGGTGGGCTGGAGCTCGTAGCTCCAGATGGTGTTGTTGGTGTTGACCCGGAACGCCAGCTTGGTCTCGGGGATGACCTCGACGACCGTGGAGGTGGTCGGCCAGAACATGCCGTTACGGCGATTGATGTTGAGCGTGCGCGTGCCCTGGCGCAGCGGACCGAACGCCTTCATCCAACGACATTGCGGGCTCCACTCCGGCATCCGCCGAAGATCCGATATCAGGCCCCAGACGGTGGAAACCGGTGCGTCGATATCGATTTGCGCTTGCAGTAGCGGGGCTACCATCGATCCCTCCCGAGTGCATGATTGCGGAATCTAGCCGTGGTCGAAATAGTTCTCGAGTCCGTCCTGCGCGCCGCGTGCGCCCCGACGGGCTTCCGCGAGTTGCAACACGAAGATGCTCGTCCCGAGCACTGTCACCCCGAGCCCGGCCAGCGTCAGCAGGCGCCAACTGTGCAGGGACGGCACGAGGAATGCGGCGGCCGCCGCGGCCACCCAGCCGAGCGCGCCGAGGGCGATGAACGGCCACGCGTTGAGCAGCGCAGGCGGCAGCGGCGGGGGCTCGCGGTTCGGGCCGGGTTCAGCAGACATCGCGATTAACATAGCCGCCGCTGCGCCCCGCCAAAACACCCGCATGCCGGGCGGGCCCACCCCAAAACGCCTGCGCAGAGCGGGTTAAGTGCCCGCACGGTGGTTCGGCGACATTTGGTGAGCCCAGCGGCATCGATCAAAGCCCGTCGTTCACCGGTTCGTATCCCGATTTCGTGAGGTTCCGTGTAACCTCGCGCCATGCCTGACAGCGATGCGCGGCTGGCCAGCGACCTGTCGCTGGCGGTCATGCGGCTCGCCCGCCAACTCCGGTTCCGAAACCCGTCGTCGCCAGTGTCGTTGTCCCAGCTGTCGGCGCTGGCGACGCTGGCCAACGAGGGCCCGATGACGCCCGGCACGCTGGCGATCCGCGAACGCGTCCGGCCGCCGTCGATGACCCGCGTGATCGCTTCGCTGGCCGACATGGGCCTGGTGGACCGCGCCCCGCATCCCATCGATGGCCGGCAGGTGCTGGTCTCTGTCTCCCAGTCCGGCGCCGAACTGGTCAAGGCGACCCGGCGTGCCCGTCAGGAGTGGTTGGCCAAGCGGCTGGCGACGCTGGACACCGAGCAGCGCGACACCCTGCGCAACGCGGCCGACCTGATGTTGGCCTTGGTCGACGAAGGCCCGTGAGCGACGGAACCGATGGCCTGAACGTTCAGGACGTCGCCGATCCGGGCGACCCGCGGCTCGACGATTTCCGCGACCTGAACAGCGTCGACCGCCGTCCCGACCTGCCGTCCGGCAAGGGCCTGGTGATCGCCGAGGGCGTGCTCGTCGTCCAGCGCATGCTGGCCTCCCGCTTCACCCCGCACGCCCTGCTCGGGACCGACCGCCGGCTCACCGAGCTCGCGGACGACCTCGCGGGCAGCGCCGTGCCGTTCTACCGGACGTCCGCCGAAGTTATGGCTCAGGTGGTGGGCTTTCACCTGAACCGCGGCGTGCTGGCGGCCGCCCGCAGGGTGCCGGAGCCCGGGCTTGCCGAACTGGTCGGGCGCGCCCGCACCGTCGCGGTGCTCGAGGGGGTCAACGACCACGAGAACCTCGGTTCCATCTTTCGCAACGCGGCCGGACTGGGCGTGGACGCGGTGGTGTTCGGCAGCGGTTGCGCGGACCCGCTCTACCGGCGCGCCGTGCGCGTCTCCATGGGCCACGCCCTGCTGGTCCCGTACGCGCGGGCGGCCGACTGGCCGGCGGAGCTGTCGATGCTGAGGGAAAACGGATTTCGACTGCTGGCGATGACTCCGGATCCCGGGGCCTGCGCCCTGCCCGCGGCCATGGCGGCCGTCCGCGACGACCGCGTCGCCGTCCTGGTCGGCGCCGAGGGGCCGGGGCTCACGCCGGCCGCATTGCGCTCGAGCGATGTGCGCGTGCGGATCCCGATGTCGCGCGGCACCGACTCCCTCAACGTCGCCACCGCGGCCGCTTTGGCGTTCTACGAGCGGGCTAGGCTCGGGTCGTGACCGACGATTCCGTGCCCTGGGCAACGGGATTGACGGTTGCCGGGTTCGTCGCCGCAGTGACCGGGGCCGCCATCGTGGTGCTGAGTCTGGGACTCATCCGGGTGCATCCACTGCTGGCCGTCGGGCTCAACGTCGTCGCGGCCGGCGGGCTGGCGCCCACGCTGTGGGGTTGGCGGCACAAGTTGGTGCTGCGCTGGTTCCTGCTGGGCGCGGGGGTCGGGGTCGCGGGCGCGTGGCTGACGCTGCTGTCGCTGACGGTGGCGCGGTAGCGCCGACCGTCCGTCTAGCGCTGTCCCCCCGAGCGCACGCCGAGCAGCACGTCCTCCCAAGCCGGGATGACGGGCTTGCCCCGTCGGGTGTGCACCGGCTGCTCTGGGGGAGCGGGCTTGTCTTCGGGAGCAGCGGCGGCGGGCGGCTTCACCGGCTCCTCGAAGTCGACGTGGGACACCCGCGCGAGCGGCCGCAGCGGACGGTCGAAGTTCGGGTCGATCAGCTCCTTGGCAGCGTCGTCGACGGCCGTGACCGTTCCGCCGTGCGCGCCGGGGGCATAGGAGAAGTGCGCGATGTTGTCGGACCGGCCGGCCTTCCACGCGAGCTGCACGGTCCAGCGGCTGTCCTCGTTGCGCCAGGCGTCCCAGCTGAGCCTGTCCGGTTCCAAGCCGCGCGTCACCAGGGCGGCGCTCACCGTCTCCAGCAACGTGAGTACCGCGGGACCGTCGGCGAGCACCGGATGAGCGGCCGTTGCCAGCTCGGCGGCGCGCGCACGTTCCAGCAAAACCGGATGCGCGAACCGGCGGACCCGCGAGATGTCGGAGCCCGACGCCGCAGCCACCTGCTCGACCGAGGCGCCAGCCCGGATCCTGGCTTGAATCTCTTTGGGGCTCAACATGTTTGTGACCTGGATATCGAGCTGCGGTTGATCTGAGGACACGGTCTCGCCGCGCACGGCGGCTTTCAGTTGATCGTCGACGGCGAGCTTGAACGGTTCCCCCCGATCGCCGGCTTCGCAGATGATGTTTTTGCCGTCGGCATCGACCCCAACCATTTTGAGTTCCCGCATGGCTTCTCCTCGCAGGCTCCGTGCAGGTCGACGGACCCGTCTGGTGCGCACTCTAGTTCAGCTAACGCCCACAACCGGTGCTGACACGCTGGGCGGTTGCGTGCTGATTGCGAGCGGGTTACGGCCCGGCTGCGGGCCTGGCCCCGCCCCCGCTCGCCCGGCTACAGCCGCTCGACTACCCAGTCGACGCACTGGGTCAGGGCGCTGACGTCGTCGGGGTCGACCGCAGGGAACATCCCGACCCGCAACTGGTTGCGGCCGAGTTTGCGGTACGGCTCGACGTCGACGATGCCGTTCGCCCGCAAAATCTTCGCGACTGCCGCGGCGTCGACGTCGTCGGCGAAATCTATGGTGCCCACCACCTGGGACCGCAGGGCGGGGTCGGCGACGAATGGCGTGGTGTAGGGCCGCTCCTGGGCCCACGAGTACAACCGGTGGGACGAGTCGGCCGTGCGCTTGACGCACCACTCCAGCCCGCCGTTGCCCAGCATCCAGTCGATCTGCTCGGCCATCAGCGCCAGGGTGCCGACCGCGGGGGTGTTGTACGTCTGGTTCTTCAGGCTGTTGTCCACCGCGATGGGCAGCGACAGGAAGTCGGGGACCCAACGCCCGGACCCGGCAATGGATTCGACCCGCGCCAGGGCTGCCGGGCTCATGATGGCCAGCCACAGGCCACCGTCGCTGGCGAAATTCTTCTGCGGCGAGAAGTAGTAGGCATCGGTCTCGGAGATCTCCACCGGCAGTCCGCCCGCGCCGGAGGTGGCGTCGATGACGACCAGGGCCTCGCCCGAGTCGGCGGGACGGCGGATCGGCACCGCCACCCCGGTCGACGTCTCGTTGTGCGCCCAGGCGATCACGTCGACCGAGGGATCGCTCTGCGGCTCGGGTGCGCTGCCGGCGTCCGCCTTGATGACGATCGGGTCGCCGATAAAAGGGTTGTTGGCGACCGCCGAGGCGAACTTCGAGCTGAACTCGCCGAAGGACAGGTGCAGCGAGCGCTTGTCGATCAGTCCGAACGCCGCCGCGTCCCAGAACGCCGTCGCGCCGCCGTTGCCGAGGATGACCTCGTAACCGTCCGGTACGGAGAACAGGTCGGCCAGCCCCGACCGGACCCGCCCCACCAGATTCTTGACGGGCGACTGCCGGTGCGATGTGCCGAACAGCGGGGCCGCGGTGGTCGTCAGCGCCTCCAATTGTTCTGGCCGCACCTTGGAAGGGCCGCATCCGAAGCGGCCGTCGCGGGGTTTGATGTCAGAGGGAATCTCGAGCTGGTCAGCCATGCTCATCAGGGTAGTGAGCGGACGTGGCCCGCCATGCGGCGGTCCGACTGGCGACCCCTTCCTCCGGCGCAAAACGCCTGGCCGCGCACAGCGGAGTGTTCAACGGGGTGTGACGCAGGGCACACCAAAACGCTGACCACTGGTCAGGCCACAGTGCCCGCCGGGGGTCTGGAAGATATGCGGTACCTGCGGTACTGTCTGGACACAGCACGTCCAAATGTAAACCTCGTTGGGGAGGCTTGGATATGGCCAGGACACGCATGGTTCGGCGTTGGCGCCGCAATATGGAAGTGCGCGACGATACCGAGTACGTCAACACGCTTGCCACACTGTCCGAGGGGTCGGTGCGGCGGAACTTCAACCCGTACACCGACATCGATTGGGACTCACCGGAATTCGCCGTCACCGAGAACGATCCTCGGTGGATCTTGCCGGCGACCGACCCGCTGGGGCGTCATCCCTGGTACCAGGCGCAGTCCGACGAGCGCAAGATCAAAATCGGCATGTGGCGCCAGGCCAACGTCGCCAAGGTAGGGCTGCACTTCGAGTCGATCCTGATCCGCGGCCTGATGAACTACACGTTCTGGGTGCCCAACGGGTCCCCCGAATACCGGTACTGCCTGCACGAATCCGTCGAAGAGTGCAACCACACCATGATGTTCCAGGAGATGGTCAACCGCGTCGGCGCCGACGTCCCGGGCATGCCGCGACTGCTCAAGTGGCTCTCGCCGTTGGTTCCGCTGGTGGCCGGTCCGTTGCCGGTGGCGTTCTTCATCGGCGTGCTCGCCGGGGAAGAGCCGATCGATCACACGCAGAAAAACGTTCTGCGCGAGGGCAAGTCGCTGCACCCGATCATGGAGCGGGTGATGGCCATTCACGTCGCCGAGGAAGCTCGGCACATCTCCTTCGCCCATGAGTTCCTGCGCAAGCGGGTGCCGCAATTGACACGCAGGCAGCGGTTCTGGACGGCGCTGTACCTGCCCCTGACGATGAAGGTCCTCTGCAGGGCAATCGTCGTGCCGCCCAAAGCGTTCTGGCAGGAGTTCGACATCCCGCGCGAGGTGAAGCGGGAGCTGTTCTTCCGGTCGCCGGAATCGCGAAAGTGGTTGAGCGACATGTTCGGTGATGTCCGGATGCTGGCCCACGACACCGGGCTGATGGAGACGCGTTCCGCGCGGCTCATGTGGCGACTCTGCAAGATCGACGGCAAGCCGTCGCGTTACCGCAGCGAGCCGCAGCGTCAGCACCTGGCCGCGGCGCCGGCCGCCTAGGACCGCGCGGGTAATCGCCTATGCCGCACGTCATTACCCAGTCGTGCTGTAACGACGGGTCCTGTGTTTTCGCGTGCCCGGTGAACTGCATTCACCCCACGCCCGATGAGCCCGGCTTCGCCACCTCGGAGATGCTCCACATCGATCCGGTGGCGTGTGTGGACTGCGGAGCGTGCGTGAGCGCCTGTCCCGTCGGCGCGATCGCGCCGGACACCCGCCTGGACGTCAAGCAATTGCCGTTCGTCGAGATCAACGCGTCCTTCTACCCGGACCGCCCCGCGGACGAGAAATTGCCCCCGACGTCGAAGCTGGCGCCGGTGATCCCGGCCGCCCAGGTGCGTGCCCACCGCAGGCCACTGACCGTGGCCATCGTCGGGTCCGGGCCGGCGGCCATGTATGCCGCCGACGAACTGCTCACGCAGCATGGCGTGCGGGTCAACGTCTTTGAGAAGCTGCCGACGCCCTACGGGCTGGTGCGCGCCGGGGTGGCGCCCGACCATCAGAACACCAAGCGCGTCACGCGGCTGTTCGATCGAGTCGCCGGTCACCGGCGCTTCCGGTTCTACCTCAATGTCGAGGTCGGCAGGCACTTGAGCCACGCGGATCTGCTCGCCCACCACCATGCCGTGTTGTACGCCGTCGGGGCCCCCGACGACCGTCGCCTGCAGATCGAGGGCATGGGCCTACCGGGCACCGGAACCGCCACCGAATTGGTCGCGTGGATCAACGGGCATCCCGAGTTCGCCGGTCTGCCAGTCGATCTCAGCCATGAGCGGGTGGTGATCATCGGCAACGGAAACGTCGCCCTGGACGTGGCCCGTGTGCTCACGGCCAACCCCGACGACCTGGCGCGCACCGACATCTCCGACCGTGCGCTGGTGACGCTGCGCGCTTCGGCGGTCCGCGAAATAGTGGTCGCCGCCCGGCGCGGCCCCGCCCATTCGGCGTTCACCCTGCCCGAACTGATCGGGCTCACGGGCTCGTCCGATGTCGTGCTCAGCGCGGCCGACCACGAGCGGGTCGCGGCCGACCTCGCCACCGCGACGGACGGCCTGACGAAACGCAAGCTGGAAATCCTCACCACGCTCGGCGACGACTCGTCGCCGGCCCAGGGGAACGGCCGTCCGCGGATCCGGCTGGCCTACCAGCTCACCCCGAAGCGGGTTCTGGGTGAGCAACGCGCCACCGGCGTGGAGTTCGCGGCGACCGGGGGCGACGAGTTGCGCAGGCTGGACGCCGGCCTGGTGCTGACGTCGATCGGCTACCGCGGCAAGCCGATTGCGGGCCTGCCGTTCGACGAGTCCGCGGCGGTCGTTCCGAACGAGGGCGGGCGCGTGGTCGACCCCGACTCCGGGCAACCGGTGTCCGGAGCCTATGTCGCGGGCTGGATCAAGCGCGGCCCGAGCGGGTTCATCGGCACGAACAAGTCGTGTTCGCTGCAGACCGTTCACGCCCTGGTGGCCGACTTCAACGCCGGCAGGCTCGGCGATCCGGTGGGGCAGCCCGAGGCGCTGGCCGAGCTGGTGCGGGACCGGCAGCCCGACGCCGTCGATGCCCGCGGCTGGCGGGCCATCGACGCCGCCGAGGTCGCCCGCGGCAGCGCCGACGGTCGGCCGCGAGCCAAATTCACCGAGGTCGCCGACATGCTCGCCGCCGCTGCCGCCGCCGGGCCGCCGCCGCGGCGCCGGCTGCTGGACCGCCTGCTCGGCTAGCCGGCGCCCTGCCCGGCCATCGCCGCCTGGATCTCGTCGTAGCCGACCTCGCGGACCGGCTGTCCCATCGACCAGTGGTGGCCGAACGGGTCCGCGACCACGCCGTAGCGGTCACCCCAGAACTGATCGTCCAACGGAGCGACGACGGTGGCGCCCGCGTCCAGCGCCCGCTGGAACTTGGCGTCGACGTCGGTGACCGTCAGGTGGATGGTCACCGGGGTGCCGCCCAAGGACTTGGGCGTCATCGACTTGCCGCCACACACCTCGGGGAAGTCGTCGTTGAGCATGACCAGAAAGCCGTTGATGCGCACCGCGGCGTGGACGAGTTTCCCGTCCGGGCGGGGCACCCGCCCGATCTCCTCGGCGCCAAAGGCCTTGACGTAGAAGTCGATCGCCGCGGCCGCGTCGTCGACCACCAGGTGCGGGGACAGGGCCGGCTCGATATTGATCGCCATTGTGGTTCTCCTTGCTGTCGGTTCCCAGGCCGGCCCGAAGCGGGCAGGCTCGCGAGTTATGACTGCGCCCGCGACACAAACTCATCGCGGCGACACTCATTTAATCGCCGGGCACCGACAACAAGCGCACGCGAGCGTAGCGCCGGTGCGAAGAATTGAGCCGAAATTCGCGATGCCGTTACGCTCGCGCGCAACGGCCGACAGCGGTCCTGCCTCAGGCGTGGGTGAGGCTGCGGTCCCAACCCTCGACGGACTCCGGGCTGCGCGGGCCCGGTCCCACGTAGATGGCCGACGGGCGAACCAGCTTACCGAGCCGCTTCTGCTCGAGGATGTGCGCGCACCATCCCGCGGTGCGCCCGCAGGTGAACATCGCGGGCATCATGTTGGCCGGGACCTGGGCAAAGTCCAGGATCACCGCCGCCCAGAACTCGACGTTGGTCTCGATGGCCCGGTCCGGGCGGCGCTCGCGCAGCTCGGCCAGGGCGGCCTGCTCCAGGGCGACCGCGACCTCGTGGCGTGGTGCGCCGAGCCGCTCGGCGGTCGCGCGCAGCACCCGCGCCCGCGGGTCCTCCGCGCGGTAGACCCGGTGCCCGAAGCCCATCAGCTTGTCGCCGCTGTCCAGGATCTTCTTGACCAGGGCGCGGGCGTCGCCGGTGCGCTCGACCTCTTCGATCATCGGCAGCACACGGGCCGGCGCGCCGCCGTGCAGCGGTCCGCTCATGGCCCCGATCGCCCCGGACAACGCCGCCGCGACGTCGGCCCCTGTCGAGGCGATCACGCGCGCGGTGAACGTCGAGGCGTTCATGCCGTGCTCGGCGGCCGACACCCAGTAGGCGTCGATCGCTTCGACGTGCCGCGGATCCGGCTCGCCCTGCCAGCGCGTCATGAACCGTGCTGTCACAGTTGAGCATTCGTCGATAATTCGCTGCGGAACGGCCGGCTGGTAGATGCCGCGGGCGGACTGCGCGACGTAGGACAGCGCCATCACCGACGCCCGGGCCAGCTGGTCGCGCGCCGTGGCGTCGTCGGTGTCGAGCAGGGGCCGGTAGCCCCAGATCGGGGCCAGCATCGCCAGGCCCGCCTGCACGTCGACGCGCACGTCGCCGGTGTGGATGGGCAGCGGGAACGGCTCGGCGGGCGGCAATCCGTGGCCGAACTTGCCGTCGACCAGTAGGGCCCACACGTCACCGAAGGTGACCTGCTGGTCCACCAGGTCTTGGATGTCGACTCCGCGGTAGCGCAGTGCACCGCCGTCCTTATCCGGCTCGGCGATCTCGGTCGTGAAGGCGACCACGCCTGCGAGGCCGGGAACAAAGTCTTCGGGGACCACAGTCATAGGCAAAATTCTCGCACCCCACCCTCGGGCGGACGCTACCGGCCGGTAGCAAGCCCCGGTAGCGTTGGCGCGATGGCAGGACCAGACCCCGAGCACCTGCAAAGGATGCGCGTGGAATACGGATCGGTGGAAAAGGACGGCAGTCCCGATCTCGACGCGGATTGGCTCGACGACGGTTGGGTTGCCTTGCTGCGCAAATGGATCGATGACGCCGAGCGGTCCGGCGTCGCCGAGCCCAACGCCATGGTGCTGGCCACCGTCGCCGACGGCAGGCCGGCGAGTCGATCGGTGTTGTGCAAGAGCGTGGACGAGTCGGGGATCACATTTTTCACCAACTATGACTCGGCCAAGGGCGCCGATTTGGCCGCTACCGCGTACGCGTCGGCGACGTTTCCCTGGTACCAACTGGGGCGGCAGGTGCACCTTCGGGGGCCGGTGAGCAAGGTCACCCGGCAGGACACCGAGGACTACTGGTCCAAGCGGCCGCGCGGCTCGCAACTGGGCGCGTGGGCATCGCAGCAGTCTCAGCCGATCGAGTCGCGCGCGGCGCTCCTCGACCAGCTGGCCGAGGTGACCGCGCGGTTCGCCGACCAAGACCAGATCCCGGTGCCGCCGGGCTGGGGCGGTTACCTGCTCGCTCCGGAGTCGGTCGAATTCTGGCAGGGGCGGGAGAACCGGTTGCATAACCGGATCCGGGTCGCCGGCGCCCGTGTCGATCGCCTCCAGCCCTAGCCCGCGCCCGGGATCGGTGCGACGCCGCAGACTCGACCCCGGGCAGGCACGCGAACGCGACAACGACTACCTTCACCTGTAAGCCCCTAGTCAGGGCAGCCATACCAGTCAGAGCGCAAAGGGGTTCTCGTGGCCGACACCGACGACACCGCAACTCTGAAGTACCCGGGGGGCGAGATCGACCTGGAAATCGTTCACGCCACCGAAGGTGCTGACGGCATTGCGCTCGGTCCCCTGTTGTCCAAGACCGGGCACACCACCTTCGACAACGGCTTCGTCAACACCGCCGCGTGCAAGAGCGCGATCACCTACATCGACGGTGACGCCGGAATTCTGCGGTACCGCGGCTACCCGATCGAGCAGCTAGCCGAGAAGTCGACCTTCATCGAGGTGAGCTACCTGCTGATCTACGGCGAGCTGCCGGACTCCGACCAGCTCGCGGAGTTCACCAAGCGGATCCAGCTGCACACCATGCTGCACGAGGACCTCAAGCGCTTCTTCGACGGCTTCCCCCGCAACGCGCACCCCATGCCGGTGCTGTCCAGCGTGGTGAACGCGCTGAGCGCCTACTACCCCGACGCGCTCGACCCGATGGACAACAACCAGGTCGAGCTGTCGACGATCCGCCTGCTCGCGAAGCTGCCCACCATCGCCGCGTACGCGTACAAGAAGTCCGTCGGGCAGCCGTTCCTCTACCCGGACAACAACCTGACGCTGGTGGAGAACTTCCTGCGGATGACGTTCGGGCTGCCGGCCGAGCCCTACCAGGCCGACCCCGAGGTGGTCCGGGCGCTGGACATGCTGCTCATCCTGCACGCCGACCACGAGCAGAACTGCTCGACGTCGACGGTGCGGCTGGTGGGGTCGTCGCGGGCCAACCTGTTCACCTCGATCTCCGGTGGCATCAACGCGCTGTGGGGCCCGCTGCACGGCGGCGCCAATCAGGCGGTGCTCGAGATGCTCGAGCAGATCCGCGAAAGCGGCGACGACGTCAGCGAGTTCGTCCGCAAGGTGAAGAACCGCGAAGAGGGCGTCAAGCTGATGGGCTTCGGCCACCGGGTCTACAAGAACTACGACCCCCGCGCGCGCATCGTCAAGGAACAGGCCGACAAGATCCTGGCCAAGCTCGGCGGCGACCCGCTGCTGGACATCGCCAAGGAATTGGAAGAGGCGGCGCTGACCGACGACTACTTCGTCGAGCGCAAGCTTTACCCGAACGTCGACTTCTACACCGGTTTGATCTACCGGGCCCTGGGCTTCCCGGTCCGGATGTTCACGGTGCTGTTCGCGTTGGGCCGGTTGCCCGGCTGGATCGCGCACTGGCGTGAGATGCACGACGAGGGTGACAGCAAGATCGGCCGCCCGCGCCAGATCTACACCGGCTACACCGAGCGCGACTACAAGACCATCGACGCGCGGTAGTGGCGGGTCGCTACCTCAGGTAGTCACAGCGAGGCGAGCACCGCCATGGCGGCGTTGTGCCCGCCGATGCCCGACACGGCACCGCCGCGGCGGGCGCCCGAGCCGCATAGCATGATCCGCTCGTGCGCGGTGGCCACCCCCCATTGCCGCGCCGGCGTGTCCAGCGGGTCGTCGTCGTCCGCGAATGGCCACGCCAGTCCGCCATGGAAGATGTTGCCGGCCGTCATGCGCAGCGTGCGGTGCAGGTCGAGGGTGGTCGTCGTCTCGATGCAGGGGCGTCCGTGCGCATCGCGCAGCAGCACTTCCTGAATTGGTTCGGCCAGAACGGAATTCAGCGACGACAGCACCGACTCGGTCAGCCGGTCACGCAGCGCCCCGGAGTAGGTGCCGTCGAACAGCGAGTGCGGGGTGTGCAGCCCGAACACCGTCATCGTGTGAGCGCCCGCCTCGCGCAGGTCGACCGACAGGATGCTCGGGTCGGTCAGCGAATGACAATATGCCTCGCAGGGCAACGGATCCGGGACATGCCCGGCGGCTGCCCGCGCGTATGCCGTATCCAATTGGGTCCAGGCTTCGTTGACGTGAAACGTGCCGGCGAAGGCCTGTTCGGCCGTGACCGCGTCGTCACGCAACCGCGGCAGCCGGCGCAGCACCATGTTGACCTTGACCTGCGCGCCCTGGGCGGGGGTCGGCGGTCGTTCACCGAGCAGGCCGGCCAGTACCGCCGGTGTGACGCCCGCGAGCACGAACCGGGCCCGGATGACGTGCTCCGCATCGCGGGCCCGGTAACGCACCAGACCGTCCGGTTCGACGGCGTAAACCTCGGCGCCGGTGGTGATTTCGGCACCATGACGCACCGCGGCGGCCGCCAGGGCCCCGGTCAGCGCGCCCATCCCGCCGACCGGGACGTCCCAGTCGCCGGTCCCGCCGCCCAGCACGTGATACAGGAAGCAGACGTTCTGGGTCAGCGCCGGGTCGTCGAGGCGAGCGAACGTTCCGATCAGGGCGTCGGTCGCGATGACGCCGCGGACGACGTCGTTGCCGACGGCCGCGGTGATGGCACGCCCGATCGGCTCGTCGATCAACGCGTGCCACGCGGCCGCCGCTTCGGTGCCTTCGGCGACTCGCCGGCGGGCCTGCTCGCGGGTGAGCAGCGGTTCCAGCAGCGTCGGCCAGAGCCGCTGGGTCACCAGTCGGCAGCTGTCGTAGAAGGCGGCGAACCCGTGCTCGTCGGGGCCGGCGCCGATCGCGGCGAACGTGTCACCGCCCGCGCCGATCAACAACCCACGGCGGCCATCGGTCGCCGGGTCGGGCGTGTAGGAGGAGTACCGCCGCCGCGCCAGCCGCACCCCGGCGCCCAGATCGTCGACGATGCGGGGCGGCAACAGGCTGACCAGATAGGAATACCGCGACAGCCGCACACCCACCCCGTCGAACGCCTGCGCCGAGACGGCCGCTCCGCCGGTGTGTCCGAGCCGCTCCAGCAACCGCACCCGAAGGCCCGCCCGGGCCAGATACGCCGCGGCCACCAGGCCGTTATGGCCGCCCCCTATGACGACGGCGTCGACATCTGCGGCGTGGCTCAGTTCAGGTAGCCCTCGACCTCGTCGGGCGGACGCACCTCGGCCTCGTGGGGGTCACCGCCGCTGTCGCGCAGAGCGCGACGCTGCCGCAGCAGGTCCCAACACTGGTCCAGCTCGACCTCGAGCCGCCGCAGGCGATCATGCTCCTCCGATTCGGAGATGTCGCGCTGTTGCAGCTGCGCCCGCAGGGCCTTCTCCTCGGCGACCAGGTCGCGGATGTGTGCCAGGGTTTCGTTGTCGGTCGGTTTGTTGCCGTTGGCCATCGCTCCAGTGTGCCCGACCCGGCGGGGGTCGTCCCGGTAGGTCACCCATCACGGGCCGCGCGTACATGCGGCCGGGGGATCGAGTCAAAAGCCTTGTGCCTTCGACAAAGTCGCGCTAGCTGGGGCCGGGGAGCCGCAGCACCAGCCGGGCGCCGCCCAGCGGGCTGCTCTCCAGCGCCGCCGTCCCGCGGTGCAGGTGGGCTTGCTGGGCCACCAGCGCCAGCCCCAGACCCGAGCCCGAATGCGAGGCGGTCGACCCGCGGGAGAACCGCTCGAACACCACGTCACGTTCGTCTTCGGGCACGCCGCTGCCGTTGTCGTCGACCGCGATCTCGACGCCGGCGCGGGAGCTGACCGCCGACAGCTGGACACGGGTCGCGCCGCCATGTTTGACGGCGTTGGCGATGGCGTTGTCCACCGCGAGGCGCAACCCGGCCGGCAAGCCGACGATGATGCACGTCGGCGACGGGACCAGTGACACGTCGAGGTCGGGGTAGATGCGCATCGCGTCGTGGGCGGCGCGGTCGAGCAGCTCGGTGATGTCGACGGGCACATGGTCGTCGGAGGTCGACAGTTCGCCCTGGGCCAGCCGCTCGAGGGCGCTCAAGGTGGCTTCGATGCGCGACTGGGTGCGGATGACGTCGCTCAGCACCTCCTTGCGTTGGTCGTCGGTCATATCCAGCGTGGACAGCACCTCGAGGTTGGTGCGCATCGCGGTCAGCGGGGTGCGCAGCTCGTGTGAGGACACGGCGGCGAAGTCGCGGGCCGACGCCAGTGCCTCCTTGGTCCGGTTCTGCTCGTTCCAGATGCGCTGCAGCATGCCGCGCATGGCTTCGGCGATCTCGACGGCCTCGGTGGCGCCGTGCACCTCCACCCGCGGCGCCTCGTCTCCCGCGTCGATCGACCGGGTCTGCTGGGCGAGCTGTTTGAACGGGCGCACGGCGAACGCCGCCAGCAACCACGCGAACACGGCGGCCGCGCCGATGGCGAAGCCGCAGATCAGCAGCACCCGACGGTGCAGGTTGTTGGTCTCGGCGAGGGTCGCGTCGTACGTCGCGCCCACGGCCAGCGAGGTCGGTTCGGGCGCCGGAATCGTCACCGTGCGCACCCGGTACCGCACGCCGTTGACGTACGCGTCGGCGTAGTCGACGTCCAGTTTGGGCAGCGTCACGTTGGAATTCGACTTGACCAGGTCACCGCGGCGGATGGTCATGATGGCGTCGTTGTTGTAGGGGGAGCGCGGGATTTCGTCGAGGCCGCGCGGCAGGGAGGGGATGGCGAAGCCCGCGGCCTCGTCGAGGCGGCGGTCCAGCCGTTCCTTGCGGTCGTTGGTGATGCCCACCCAGACGACGACGCCGACGATGAGCACGGGAATCGCTGCGCCGATGACCGTCGCGACCACAACGCGAGCGCGTAGCGATGGCGTACGGGTCAGGATCCGGGACAGAAAATTCATGGCCGCTCGCCTGGTTACTGCATGCGCAGGACGAACCCTACGCCGCGGACGGTGTGCAGCAGCCGGGGACCGCCGTTGGCCTCGAGCTTGCGGCGCAGATAGCCGATGAACACGTCGACGACGTTGGTGTCGGCGGCGAAGTCGTAACCCCACACCAGCTCCAACAGCTGCGCGCGGGACAGCACCGCGGTCTTGTGCTCGGCCAGCACGGCCAGCAGGTCGAATTCCCGCTTGGTCAGGTCGACGTCGACGCCGTTGACCCGGGCCCGCCGGCCGGGAATGTCCACTTCCAGCGGGCCCACGGTGATGGTCTCCGAGGAGGAGGTTGCGGTCGCGCCGCGTCGGCGCAGCAGCGCCTTCACCCGCGCGACGAGCTCGGCCAACACGAACGGTTTGACCAAGTAGTCGTCGGCGCCGGCCTCCAGCCCGGCGACCCGGTCGTCGACCGAACTGCGGGCGGACAGCACGCAGACCGGCACGTCGTTGTCCATGGCCCGGAGCGCCGTGACGACGCTGACGCCGTCCAGCACGGGCATGTTGATGTCGAGCACGATCGCGTCGGGCCGGGTCTCGGTGGCGCTGCGCAAGGCTTCGGCGCCGTCGACCGCGGTCGACACCTCGAATCCGGACAGCCGCAGGCCGCGTTCCAGCGAGGCGAGCACATCGGAGTCGTCGTCGACGACCAAGACGCGAGGCGAAGTCCCACCAGTGTCCATGCCGCCCATCTTGCCTGATTGTCGCGCGGGGCGGTGCCCTGGATGGGCCACCGTTGCCTAAAAGGTTACGTTTTCGACGCTGCGCCGAAATCGCGTGCTGGTATCGGCGTGACCGCGCCAAACTCTTTGGCGGAATTGGACATTCGTTAGCCGGGTGTTCGGATCATGGATCGCCTACCTCGTCTGGCCCAGCGATCACTGGGTCGCGAGGCCGCTCAGCCGCAGCGCCAGCCGCCGTCGGACCGCCGGAACCCCTGCGGCCAGGCGCATTCCGATGTTGCGGAGCGGCCGCAACGGGCGCGGCAGCGTCGCCACCCGCGTCAGGCGTCCGGTCAGTTTCAGGACCCGCTCCGCGCGTCGGCGCTGGGCGGCGCTGTACGCGTCCAGCGCGGCGTCCGGGCCGCCCCCCAGGACCTCGGCGAGAGCCCCGGCCAGCGCCACCGCGTCGGTGATCCCCAGGTTCATCCCCTGACCCCCCGCGGGGCTGTGCACGTGGGCCGCGTCACCGGCCAGCAACAGCCGGCCGGCCCGGTAGCTGTCGGCGACGCGGTGATGGATGTGGAACCGCGATCCCCACACCAGCTCGGTCACGACCGTTTGGCCCGGCCCGAATCCGCGAGTGTCCAGGAGTGCCTGGACAAACTTCGCCGAAGGCTGTTGCGGCGCATCGGCGGTCGGGGCGACGACGCGGAAGATGCCACCGGGCAGCGGCGCCAGAACCGTCAGGCCGTCTTTGGCGTAGAACAGGATCACCTCGTTGCCGGGCGCTTTGCCGGTCACTCGTACGTCAGCGAGCGTAAAAGACTCCGCGAATTCGCCACCGGTGAAGCCGATTCCGGCTTGCGTGCGAACAGTGCTGTTCATACCGTCCGCGCCGACGGCGTAGCGGGCCCTGATCGTGTCGCCGTCGTCGAACGTCGCCGTGACGCCGTCGGCATCCTGGGTGATGCCGCGCAACGTCTTGGGCCGGACCACGTCGCCGCCGAGTTCGTGCAGCCGCTCGAGCAGCAGCCGCTCGGTGTCGGCCTGGGAAAGCATCAGGGTGTACGGGTGTTCGGTCGGCAGCTCGCTGAAATCGACGGGGATCAAGACGCGCCGGCCCTGTCGCATGGTGAATCGCGGTGCGATCACCCCGGCCTTGACCATCCGCCGGGTGACGTCGAGCTCTTCGAGCACTTCCAGGGTGCGGGCGTTGACGGCCGCGGCGCGGGACGTGTTGGCGCCCGAGGCCAGCTTGTCCACCACGGTCACCCGAATTCCGCGGCTGAGCAGCGCGGCAGCGAGTGTCAGGCCGGTCGGACCGGCGCCTACCACCAGGACATCGGTGTCGTTCATGGTCGGCTCCTCTCCCTCGTGAGTTAGTCAACGCTTGTTGGCATAACCCCATGCTGGCGCGCCGGCGGGGCTATGTCAACAGTTGTTGGCCTACAATTGTTGACATGAGACGGTCAGCGGACGAGACGAAGGCGGTGATCCTGGCGGCGGCCCGCGAGCGCTTCGGCGCGGTGGGCTTTCAGGGCGCGACGATTCGGGCCATCGCCGCCGACGCGGGCATCGATCCCGCGATGGTCATGCGTTACTACGGCAGCAAGGACAAGCTGTTCGCCGCCGCGGCCGAGTTCGACCTGCGGTTCCCCGACTTCACGAGTACCGACCCGGCCCAGGTCGGGCGGTCGCTGGTTCGGCACTTCCTCGAACGCTGGGAAGGCGACGAGGCGCTGGTGATCCTGCTCCGATCCAGCACCACCAATGGCGAAGCGGCGCAACGTATGCACGAGATCTTCGGTGCCCAGATCCGGCCACTGGTGGAGGCCTTCGTCCCGCCCCGAGACTCCGGCGTGCGGGCCGGGCTGATCGCGACCCAAATCCTCGGTATGGCATTGTGCCGCTTCGTGTTACGGCTACCTCCGGTCGTCCAGATGAGCCGCGACGAGATCGTCGACTGGCTCGGCCCGACCATTCAGCGCTACCTCGGACTGCCGGAGGGGTGATCGGGAGAGTTAAGCCACGGCGACGTCTTCCGGCGTGTCGCGTGCGTGGTTTATGTGTCGCGAGTCGCTGGGCGCGATCTCAGGGCAAGCCGATTCGGCGGTAACGCCGCAACCGAGCGGCCAGCCGCTCGGTTGCCGGTAGCGCGCGCAGCCCGTGCACCGCGGAGGCGATGGCGTGCGAGAGTCGCTGGCAGAACTCGACCGGTTCATCGGCGGCATCGGGATGCTCCGGCACCACGGCGTCGACAATGCCCGACGCCAGCAGATCGAGCGACCGAATGCCTTGCGCGGCGGCCAGTTCCGCGGCGTGATCGGTGTCGCGGAAGACGATCGCGCTGGCGCCCTCCGGCGGCAGGGGCGCCAGCCAGCCGTGCAGCGCCGCCAGCACCCGATCGGCGGGCACCATGGCCAGCGCCGGCCCACCGCTGCCCTGGCCGAGCAGCACCGACACAGTCGGGGTGTCGAGCGTGACCAGCTCGGCCAGGCACTGGGCGATCTGGCCGGCCAGCCCGCCCTGTTCGGCGTCGGCCGACAGCGCGGGCCCCGCGGTGTCGATCACCAACACCAGCGGCAGGCGCAGCTCGGCCGCCAGGGCCATGCCGCGCCGGGCCTCCCGCAGCGACGCGGGGCCCACCATCCCGCCCGTCACGCGCTGCTGTCCCAGAACCACCGCGGGCTGTCCGGCGAAGCGGGCCAGGGCCAACAGGGTCGTCGCCGCTTCCCCCCGCCCGGTTCCCGACAGCAGCACCAGATCGGTGGCGCCGTGGTGTAACAGCAGCCCGACGCCCGGACGGTCGGGGCGGCGGGACGCCACCACGGAGTCCCACGCCGGCACGTCGGGGATCGATTCGGGCGGCGGCGCCGCCGGTAGGGGCTCGGCCGGGTCGGCGATGACGGTCAGCGCGCGGTTGAGCATCCCGCGCAGCTCGTCGACCGCGACGACACCGTCGATCACGCCGTGGCGGTGCAGGTTTTCCGCCGTCTGGACGCCCTCGGGGAAGGGCTCGCCATAGAGCAGCTGGTACACCCGGGGGCCGAGAAAGCCGATCAGGGCTCCCGGCTCGGCGACCGTGACGTGACCCAGCGAACCCCACGACGCGAACACCCCGCCGGTGGTCGGATTGCGCAGGTAGACCAGGTAGGGCAGGTGCGCCTGCTTGTGCAGGCGCACCGCGGCGGCGATCTTCACCATCTGCAGAAAGGCGACCGTGCCTTCCTGCATGCGGGTGCCGCCGGAGCTCGGCGAGGCCAGCAACGGCAGGCCCTCGGCGGTCGCGCGCTGCACCGCGGTGGTGATCCGCTCGGCCGCGGCCACCCCGATCGAGCCGCCGAGGAAACCGAACTCGCACACCACGACCGCCACTCGGCGCCCGAAGATGCGGCCCTCGCCGGTCAGCACCGATTCGTCCAGGCCGGTGGCCGCCCGCGCGTCGGCCAATTCCCGCGAATATGCCTCGCTGACCGGCACGGCGAGCGGCTCGCTGTCCCAGCGGACGAAGGAACCGTCGTCGAGCACCGCGTCGCGCAGCTGAGCAGCCGTGATACGACTCACGACACGAGGCTATATAGGGTGGCTGCCATGATCGGTGTTACCCAGGCCGAGGCCGTGCTGACCATCGAGCTGCAGCGGCCCGAGCGCCGCAACGCCCTGAATTCCGAACTCGTCGAGGAGCTGCGGGAAACTTTCCAGAAGGCCAGCGACGGCACCGTTCGGGCCATCGTGCTGACCGGGCAGGGCACGGCGTTCTGCGCCGGCGCGGACCTGAGTGGCGATGCGTTCGCCGCCGACTACCCCGACCGGCTCATCGAGCTGCACAAGTTGATGGATGCCACGCTGATCCCGGTGATCGGCGCCATCAACGGTCCGGCCATCGGCGCGGGCCTGCAGCTGGCGATGCGATGCGATCTGCGGGTCGTCGCACCGGAGGCATTCTTTCAATTTCCGACCTCGAAATATGGCCTGGCGCTGGATAACTGGAGCATCCGTCGGCTGTCCTCGCTGGTCGGTCACGGGCGGGCCAGCGCGATGCTGCTGACCGCGGAAAAGCTGACGCCCGAAGTTGCGCTGCAGTGTGGATTGGCCAACCGTCTCGGGACAGTGGCCGACGCCCAGGCGTGGGGCGCCGAGATCGCCGGCCTGGCGCCGCTGGCGATCCAGCACGCCAAGCGGGTGCTCAACGATGACGGCGCCATGGACGATTCGTTGCCGGTGCACAAGGAGCTCTTCGACAAGGCGTGGGGGAGCCAGGACGTCGTCGAAGCCCAGGTGGCCCGCATCGAGAAGCGACCGCCCAAGTTCACGGGGGCCTGACCCTCATGCTGCGGGGGGCGCTGCGGCTGGCCGCGGGCACGGCGTCGCTGGCGGCCGGCGGCTGGGTGGTGCGGGCGCTGCACGGCGCACCGGCGGCCCTGGGTGCGCACCCCGCCGCGATCCGGGCCGTGGCCGAGGGGTCACCGAACTACCGCGACGGCGTATTCCTCAACCTCGACCCCGCCTCGAACTTCGTCATGGATCGCGAGGAACTGCGGCTCGTCGTCTGGGAGCTGATCGGCAATCGCAGCGTGGGCCGGCCCGCTTCGCCGATCCCGTTGGCCGCGCCGGCGCTCTTCGACGGTGATCCCAGGCGGCTCGCCGTCAGCTGGTTCGGCCACTCGACGGCCCTGTTGGAGATCGACGGCTACCGGGTGCTCACCGACCCGGTGTGGAGCGACCGGTGCTCACCGTCGGACATCGTCGGGCCGCAGCGGCTGCATCCGCCCCCGGTGCAACTGGAAGGGCTGCCTGCCGTCGATGCCGTCGTGATCAGCCATGACCATTACGACCACCTCGACATCGACACGGTGTTGGCGCTGGCCCGCACGCAGCGGGCACCCTTCTTCGTCCCCCTCGGCGTCGGCGCCCACCTGCGTGCTTGGGGGATCCCCGAGCACCGCATCGTCGAACTCGACTGGCATCAGAGCGCCAAGGTCGACGAGCTCATCGTGACTTGCCTGCCGGCGCGGCACTTTTCGGGACGCTTCCTGGACCGCAACACCACGCTGTGGGCGTCATGGGCCTTCGCCGGCCCGAATCATCGCGCCTATTTCGGCGGAGACACCGGCTACACCGAGAGCTTCACGCGCATCGGCGAAGAGCACGGGCCGTTCGACCTGACCCTGCTGCCCATCGGGGCCTACAACAGCGCGTGGCCGGACGTCCACATGAACCCCGAGGAGGCGGTCCGGGCGCACCTGGACCTCACCGAGGCCGGGCTGCTCGTGCCGATCCACTGGGGCACCTTCCGGCTGGCCCCCCACCCGTGGGCCGAGCCGGTGGAGCGACTGCTCTCCGCCGCGGAACCAGAACGGGTCAACGTCGCGGTGCCCGCCCCGGGCCAGCGCATCGATCCCACATCGCCGGTGAAATCGAATCCCTGGTGGCGGCTCTGAATTCTGAGGCCCGGCAACCTCCCCACGCTAAAGTTCCGCCATGACGAAACGCGCGGCCGCGGCCGCTGTCACGGTGCTGCTCGCCATGACCGGATGCGGGCCCGCGCAACCGGCTTCCAGCCCGCCCGCGCTCTCTGACGCACCCCCCAACGAGGTGTCCGGCATTGCGATCCCCGCCGGCCGCATCGACGACGCCGTCGCGAAGGTCGACCGCCTGGTCGGCGACCTGATGAAGAGCACCGGCGTCCCGGGCATGGCGGTGGCCGTCGTTCACGGTGGAAAAGTTCTGTACGCCAAGGGCTTCGGCATCAAGGACGCCAGCAAGGGGCAGGGTCGAGACAACAGGGTGGACGCGGACACCGTCTTCCAGTTGGCGTCGGTATCCAAATCGGTCGGCTCGACGGTGGTCGCGCACGAGGTCAGTGAGAACGTGGTCGCCTGGGACACGCCGGTCGTGTCCAAGCTGCCGTGGTTCACGCTCAGCGATCCCTACGTCACCAGCCACGTGACCGTCGCCGACCTCTATTCGCATCGTTCCGGGCTGCCCGACCACGCCGGTGACAAACTCGAAGACCTGGGTTATGACCGGCGGCAGACCCTCGAGCGGCTGAAGTTCCTGCCGCTGGCCCCATTTCGGGCCAGTTACGCCTACACCAACTACGGGGTGACGGCGGCGGCCGAGGCGGTGGCCACCGCGGCGGGCAAGTCGTGGGAGGACCTGTCGGACCAGGAGCTGTACCGGCCGCTGGGAATGACCTCGACGAGTTCCCGGTTCGCCGACTTCCTCGCCCGGCCCAACCGCGCTGTGAACCACATCAAGATCGACGGCAGGTGGGAGCCCCGATTCCAGCGCGACCCGGACGCGCAGTCGCCGGCGGGCGGCGTGAGTTCGTCGGTGAACGACATGGCGCGCTGGCTGATGATGTTGCTGGGCAACGGAACTTACAACGGCCAGCGGATCACCTCGGCGGAAGCCTTACTGCCGGCCATCAGTCCGCAGATGGTTTCGACACCCGCGAAGACACCCGGGGCGCGCACCGGGTTCTACGGATACGGCTTCAACGCGTCGGTCGATTCGTCGGGGCGCACCGAATACAGCCATTCGGGCGCCTTCGATCTCGGCGCGGCGACCAACTTCGTGGTGCTGCCCTCGGAGGACCTGGCCATCGTCGCGCTGACCAACGGTGCGCCCTACGGCATCCCGGAAACGCTGACCGCCCAATTCATGGACCTCGTTGAGTATGGCCAGATCCGCGAGGACTGGGGCGCTCTCTACAACAAGGCGATCGGCTGGCTGAACAACCCGGAGGGCTCGCTGGTCGGCAAGCAGCCGCCGGCGAACCCCGCCCCGGCCAGGCCGCTCGGCCAATACGCCGGCGTGTACGCCAACGACTACTGGGGCCCGGCCGTCGTCACCGAACGGGACGGGGCGCTGCAACTGACGATGGGACCGAAGAACCGGGCGGTCCCCCTGACGCACTGGGACGGCGACACCTTCACCTTCGGTCTGACCGACGAAAATGCGCCGCCCGGAACGGTTTCCAAGGCCGTGTTCTCCGGAAACACCCTCAATTTGGAGTACTACGACTCCGACAAGCTTGGGACGTTCACCCGATGATCCCCGGATTGACCGATGCCGAGGTGGCGCAGCGGGTCGCCGATGGCAAGAGCAACGCTGTCCGCGAACGCGCCACCCGCAGCATCCCGGACATCGTGCGGGCCAACGTCTTCACCCGGATCAACGCGATCCTGGGCGTGCTGCTGCTGATCGTGCTGGCGACGGGCTCGCTGATCAACGGGATGTTCGGCCTGCTCATCGTCGCCAACAGCGTCGTCGGCATGGTGCAGGAAATCCGGGCCAAGCAGACACTGGATGCGCTGGCGATCGTGGGGCAGGCGAAACCATTGGTGCGCAGGGAATCCGGGACGAGGACTCTGCCGCCCGCACAGGTGGTCCTCGATGACATCATCGAACTCGGACCCGGCGACCAAGTCGTCGTCGACGGCGAGATCGTCGAGGAGACGAACCTGGAGATCGACGAGTCGCTGCTGACCGGTGAGGCCGACCCGATCGGCAAGGCCACGGGCGACGCCGTGATGTCGGGCAGCTTCGTCGTCGCCGGGTCGGGCGCCTACCGCGCCACCAAGGTCGGGCCGGAGGCCTACGCGGCCAAGCTCGCCGAGGAGGCCAGCAAGTTCACCTTGGTCAAATCCGAACTGCGCAACGGCATCAACCGGATCCTGCAGTTCATCACCTACCTGTTGGTGCCTGCCGGCCTGCTGACGATTTACACCCAGTTCTTCACCACCCACGCGGGCTGGCGGCAGTCGGTGCTGCGGACGGTGGGTGCGCTGGTGCCGATGGTGCCCGAGGGGCTGGTCTTGCTGACATCGGTCGCGTTCGCCGTCGGGGTCGTCCGGCTCGGCCAGCGCCGGTGCCTGGTGCAGGAGTTGCCCGCCATCGAGGGGCTCGCCCGGGTTGATGTGGTCTGCGCGGACAAGACCGGCACCCTGACCGAAAACGGCATGCGCGTCGCAGGGGTCGAGGAACTCGAAGCGGTGCAACGGAACAACGTCGAGGAGGCGCTGGCGGCGCTGGCCGCCGCCGACCCGCGCCCCAACGCCAGCATGCAGGCGATCGCGGAGACCTATCAGCGGCCGCCCGACTGGACCGTCACGGCGACCGCCCCGTTCAAGTCGGCCACCAAGTGGAGCGGGGTGTCCTACGGCGACCGCGGCAATTGGGTGATCGGGGCGCCGGACGTGCTGCTTGATCCGGCGTCGGAAGCGGCCGAGCGGGCCGAGCGCATCGGCGCGCAGGGGTTGCGGGTGCTGCTGGTCGGAACCGGCGATGTGACCGTCGACCACCCGGACGCACCGGGCCGCGTCACCCCCGTCGCGCTGGTGGTTCTGGAGCAAAGGGTCCGCCCGGACGCCGCGGAGACGTTGGATTACTTTGCCGAGCAGGGTGTTTCGGTGAAGGTGATCTCCGGCGACAACGCGGTGTCCGTGGGGGCCGTAGCCGACAAACTCGGATTGCGCGGCGAGACGATGGACGCGCGCCGGCTGCCGTCCGAACCCGCGCAACTGGCCGACGCGCTGGATGCTTACACCACGTTCGGCCGGGTGCGGCCCGACCAGAAGCGGTCGATTGTGCACGCACTGCAATCGCACGGGCATACCGTCGCGATGACCGGAGACGGCGTCAACGACGTGCTGGCCCTCAAGGATGCCGACATCGGCGTCGCGATGGGCGCCGGCAGCCCGGCGTCGCGGGCCGTCGCACAAATCGTGTTGCTGGACAACAGATTCGCCACCCTGCCGTACGTCGTCGCCGAGGGCCGACGGGTGATCGGCAACATCGAGCGCGTGGCCAACCTGTTCTTGACCAAGACCGTCTACTCGGTGCTGCTGGCGCTGCTGGTCGGCATCGAATGCCTGTTCGCCAAGGTGATCAAAGCGGACCCCTTGTTGTACCCGTTCCAGCCGATCCACGTGACGATCGCGGCGTGGTTCACCATCGGAATCCCGTCGTTCATCCTCTCGCTCGCCCCCAACAACGAACGCGCCTATCCGGGCTTCGCCCGGCGGGTGCTGAGCTCGGCGCTGCCGTCCGGGCTGATCGTCGGGACCGCGACCTTCGCTTCCTACCTGCTGGCCTACCACGGCCGGCACGCGACCTTTCAGCAACAGGAGCAGGCGTCCACCGCGGCCCTGATCACGTTGCTGATGACGGCGCTGTGGGTGCTCGCGGTGGTCGCTCGCCCCTACCAGTGGTGGCGGGTCGCGCTGGTGATCGCCTCGGCCCTGGCCTACGTCGTGATCTTCAGCATCCCGCTGGCCCGCAAGGCGTTTCTGCTCGATCCATCCGACGTGGTGGTGACCTCGACCGCCGTGGGTATCGGTGTGCTGGGCGCCGCCGCCGTCGAGGCGATGTGGTGGATCCGGGCGCGGATGCTGGGCGTGCAGCCGCGGATGTGGCGCTGACCACCCGGAGCACGGGCCCGCAGGGTTAGTAGGATTTGCGGCGGGGAAAGGACGGGTGCATGGGATTCTTCGACAAGGCCAAAGACCTGTTGTCGCAGAACGCCGACAAGGTCGGGACGGCGATCGACAAGGCCGGCGAGTTCGTCGACGACAAGACGCAGGGCAAGTACTCCGACACCATCCACAAAGTGCAGGAAGAGGCCAATAAGGCAGCCGAGGCCGCGGCAAAAGGCGACGACCAGAACTGAGCTCATGGCGAAACTCTCCGGATCCATCGATGTCCCGTTGCCACCCGAGGTGGCGTGGAAGCATGCCTCCGACCTGTCCCGCTACAAGGACTGGCTGACCATTCACCGGGTGTGGCGCAGCAAACTGCCCGACGACATCGACAAGGGCACGGTCGTGGAGTCGATCGTCGAAGTCAAGGGCATGTACAACCGGATCAAATGGACGGTGGTGCGGTACAAGCCGCCGGAGGGCATGACGCTCAACGGGGACGGTGTCGGCGGCGTGAAGGTCAAGCTGATGGCGAAGGTTCAGCCCGCCGAGGAGGGCTCCATCGTCAGCTTCGACGTCCACCTCGGCGGCCCGGCGCTGTTCGGTCCGATCGGGATGATCGTCGCCGCCGCCCTGCGGGGCGACATCAACACGTCACTGGAGAACTTCGTCACGGTGTTCACCCGGCCCGATCCCGGCATGAATGGACACGGCGGCGTTCACCGCTGATCGCCTCGGCCACCGGTCCCGAGTCGGTTAATCTCGCTAGCATGACTCGCCGGCTGCGTCCTGGGTGGCTGGTGGCGCTTTTCGCGTTGGTGATCTCGGCCAGTGCGTGGCTGCCGTGGCTGACGACGGCCGTCAACGGCGGGGGCTGGGCCAACGCCATCGGGGGCGCGCACGGCAACCTGGAACTTCCGCGCGGGTTCGGCGCGGGTCAGCTCATCGTGCTGCTGTCCTCGGCGCTGCTGGTCACCGGCGCGATGGTCGGCCGCGGCCTGTCGGTGCGGCTGGCTTCGGTTGGCGCACTGTTGATCTCGCTGCTGATCGTCGCGCTCACGGCCTGGTACTACAAGCTGAACGTCAATCCGCCGGTGTCGGCGCAGTACGGCCTCTACGTCGGCGCGGTGGCGGCGGTGTGCGCGGTGGTGTGCTCGATCGCGGCGGTCATCACGGCGTTGGCTTCCCGACGGTCCGGCCGCTGAGGATTCAGGGCGACGGGAACTCGTGCTTGCCCGAGCTGGCGCTCTCGCTGGGCTCGTTGACGCCGAACACGAAGGGCGCGAACACGATTTCGCGGCCGTCGGGGTCGCGGTAGGTGAACGCGCCCGTTGCCTCCCAGTACGGATGTTGTTCGACCGGCTCGTGCCCGGCGGCCCGAAGCCGTGCGATCGCCTCCTGCTGCGCCCGGCGGTCGGGGAAGTAGAGGCACAGCTGTTCGTGCGGGTCGACCGCGACGGGCTCGACGGATTCCACGATTTCCAGGGTCAGGTTCCAGCTGGGCAGGCCGAAGATGGCGCCGTTGCTGCCGTAGCTCTCGCCGAACGTCTCGAAGAGCGGCAGCCCGACGAGTTCGCGGTAGAACCGCACCGTGTCCTGAAAGTTCGACGACCGGCGGGCGAACCGGATCCCGCCGATCGGCGCGAGCTGCGGGGGCCAGTGCGTGGTGCGGCGGGGGTTGTGCGCCATCACAGCCCGACCGCTCCGGCCGCCGACTCGGCGGTGTTCCAGTGTCGCAGCTGTGCGCCGGGTGCCCACGTCGAATGGGTACCGCTCGAGATGCGCTCAGGCAGTTGAAGTTTGCACACCGGCCCGTCGGCGATCCGGCCCGCGTCGAAGATCACGCAGTAGGAGGCGTCGGCGTTCATGTCGGTGGTGAGCGTGACGAGGTAGCCGTCGTCCTCGCCGGTGGCACCGACTCGCGGCGCCATCGCCGTCTCGCTTCCGTAGACGCCTTCGCCGAAGGCGAATTCCTGTTGGCTTCCGGTTTGCAGGTCGTGTTTGACCAGCCCGTCGAACAGGAACCAACCGGGTTTGCCGGTCGCGGCGTAGGCGTAGCGGTAGTTGCCCGCGGCGTAGTCGGGGTTGATGGTGCCGAACTCGGTGATGGAGTCCGACAGCCGTTCTTCCCGCACGGCGCCGGTTGTCAGATTGAACCGCCACCGATGCAGCCGCGACTGCAGCCGGTCGAGCGCCAGGAAGCGAAACAGCTTGTCCCACTTCGACCCACCGGTGTCAGCCGGGGAAGGGTCACCCTCGAAGAATCCGTCGAGCACGATCTCGTCACCGTCTTCGTAGGCGTTGACGAAGTGCAGCACGAAGGTCGGGTCCGCCTCGAACCATCGGATGTCGGCGGGCCCGCCGCGGCGGGGGAGGATCGCGAAGCGTGACGGGATGTCCGGGAAGAAGCGCGGCACGTGCACGTCGTGCTCGAGCAGGGCGGGGTCCCAGAACAACGGGAAATCGTTGAGGATGACGTAGTTTTCGGTGAACGCCATGTCGTGGGGCAGGCGCGGCCCCGGCAGTGGGATGTCGACGTAGTGGACCAGCTCGTTGCTCTGGTCGACGACGCCGTAGCGCATGTACGGGTCCCGCTTGCTGTAGTTGAAGAACAGCAGCTCACCGGCCTTGGCGTCGACCTTCGGGTGCGCGGACACGCCCCAATCGGTGGGGAACCGCCCGTTCCAGGTCTCCTTGCCCAGGTTCTCACCCGAACACGGATCGACCCGGTACAGGTCGCCGCACTGGTAGAAGCTGGTCAGCGCCACGCCCCGGTGCACGATGACGTCGGTACTCGACGCGTCCTTCATCCGGGTGCGAGCGCCCCAGCCGTCTTCGCGCTTGGCCAGTTGCACCGGCTCGGCCAGCCCCGGCCAGAGCGGCTCGCCGGCTTCGTTCTCCGCCAGGAAGCCATCGGTGCGTACGAAACGGTTGCGGTAGAACGCCTTTCCGTCGCGGAAGCCGACCATGTGCAGCATGCCGTCGCCGTCGAACGGGTGGTAGGTCTTCAGCGCCGGGTGCAGCGGGTTCTCGGTGTTGCGGAGGTAGATGCCGTCCAGGTCGCGCGGGATCTCCCCCTCCACCGCGGTGAGGTCGTCGTCGTCCCACTCGGTGGTCTGGGGACGCCACGGTCCGGTCCGGTACGGGTGGTCGTCGTCCTCGGGCAGCGTGGACAGAAACTTGCCGACGATCGCGACGTCCATGTCACACACCTGCTGCCGTGCTGACAACGAAACTCACCGTGGTGGCGGTGCTGCCGCCGAAATTGAGGGTGCCGAAGGTCTTTGCCCCGTCGACCTGGTACTCGCCGGCCGCGCCGCTGACCTGTTTGGCCGCGTCGAGCAGCATGCGCACGCCCGACGCCCCGACCGGGTGGCCACCACCGATCAGACCGCCGCTCGGGTTGATCGGCAGCCGGCCGCCGATCTCGATCTCGCCGTTCTCGATCGCTTTCCACGACTCGCCCGGGCCGGTCAGGCCGATGTGGTCGATCGCCAGGTACTCGCTGGGTGTGAAGCAGTCGTGCACCTCGTACCCGTCGAGGTCGTCGAGGGCCAGCCGCGCGCGCCGCAGCGCGTCTTGCACGGCGGCCCGCACGTGCGGGAGCACGTAGGGGTCGTCGGCGGCCCGGTCGAGCTTTTGCCGCAGACCCAGTCCCACCGTGCGGTGTCCCCAGCCGTCGATGCGGCCGATGGGCCGCGCATCGGGATGGGCGCGCAGATAGGCGTCGCCGACCAGAACCAATCCCGCGCCGCCATCGGTCATTTGGCTGCAGTCGAAGCGCCGCAGCCGGCCCTCGGTGATCGGGTTGGTGGTGTCGTCGTCGGTGATGGGGTCGGGGACCGTCCACCCGCGCGTCTGTGCGTTCGGGTTGCGCCGCGCGTTCGCGAAGTTGAGCTGCGCGATCGCCCGCAGGTGCGCGTCGTCCAGGCCGTAGCGGCGGTCGTATTCGTCGGCGACCTGAGCGAACATCGACGGCCACAGGTAGCGGGCGCCGGCCCCCTCGTGACCCGTCCAGGCGGCGGCCCCCAGATGCTGGGCCGCGGTGTCGCCGGGCACGGTTTTCTCGAGCTCGACGCCGAGCACCAGGGCGGTGTCGTAGGCGCCCGACCGCAGATCCGCCATCGCCGACAACGCCGCGATGCTGCCCGACGCGCACGCCGCTTCGTGCCGGGACGCGGGGGTGTCCCAGAGGTCGGCGCAGACCGTGGCCGGCATCGCGCCGAGGTGGCCTTGGGCGGCGAACATTTCGCCGAACGCGTTCGCGACGTGCACCACTTCGATGTCGGCGGCGTTCACTTTGGCGGCGGCGAGCGTGCCCTCGACGACCTCGGCGGTCAGGGCGGCGAAGTCGCGGCCCTCCTTGTTCAGGTTGCGGGCGAAGTCGGTTTGCCAGCCGCCCAGGATCCACACGTCCGTCGAGCCATCCATACGCGCACGGTACTCCTGGATCGCCTCGGCGTTGAGGTCTGTCCGCGAGGGGGCGGGGTGAACGGGGTGCCCGAAGATGGGGCGGCCCCGTCGGCTCTCGGGCTGAACCGACGGGACCTAGGCGAACGCGAAGGCCGGCCGACGCGTGCGCCTCTCATGGAACATTGCCCCGTACCGCGGACGACAAACATGTGAAGTCAACCTCCTGGCCTGTTCGATGGGGGGCCACCGCTTGGGTGCCGCGCCCACCCGCGGCTCAGACGGCCCCGGGGACGAGCTCGGTGGGGTCCGGTCCGTCCGGCTGACCTGCCGTGATGCCGCCGTGTTTGCGGGCGTCGGCCAGGTCGATTGCCGCCAGGTCTATGCCCCTCGTCTCGACGGCGGTGACGACGGCCACGGCGCTCACCGCGGCGGTCGCCGCCAAATACCAGGAGATCGGCACCGCGGATTTGTACGTCTGGAGTAAGCGCACCGCGATGATCGGTGCCAGCGAACCGGCCACGATCGAGGTGACCTGGTAGCCGAGCGACACCCCCGAATAGCGCATCCGGGTGGGAAACATCTCGGCCATGGCCGCGGGCTGGACCGCATACATGAGGCCGTGAATCACCAGGCCGAGGACGATCGCCGACAAGATGACGGCGTTACGGCCGCTGTTCATCATCGGGAACGCGAAGAAGCCCCAGGTGCACGCGCTGATCGCACCGATGAAATAGATTGGGCGCCTGCCAAATCGGTCACTGAGTCGTCCGGCCAGCGGGATGACGACGAAGTGGACCGCGTGCGCCACCAGCAGCCACCACAGGATGGTCTTGGTGTCGGCGTGCACGTGGACTTTCAGATAGGTGATCGAGAAGGTGACGACGAGGTAGTACATCGTGTTCTCGCCGAGCCGCATGCCCATGGCGGTGAAAACGCCACGTGGGTAACGCTTTAACACCTCGACCACGCCGACGCGGGCGGTACTGACCCGCTCCAGCTGCCGTTGCGCCTCGTAGAAGATCGGCGCGTCGGTCACCTTGGTGCGGATGTAATAGCCGATCAGCACGACGATCGCGGACAGCCAGAAGCCGACGCGCCAGCCCCAGCTCAGGAATGCCCGGTCCGACAGCGTCGAGGTGAGAATCAGCAGCACGACGGTGGCCAGCATGTTTCCGCCCGGCACGCCGGCCTGCGGCCAGCTGGCCCAGAAGCCGCGACTGGACGTCGGGCTGTGCTCGGCGACCAGCAGGACCGCCCCGCCCCACTCGCCGCCGACGGCGAAGCCCTGTGCGAACCGCAGCACCACGAGCAGCGCCGGGGCCCAGTACCCGATCTGGGCGAAGCTGGGCAGGCACCCCATCGCGAACGTGGAGACACCGACCAACAACAGGCTGAGCTGCAGCAGCCTCTTGCGGCCGTACCGGTCGCCGAGCTGACCGAAGACGATCCCACCGAGCGGGCGGGCGGCGAAGCCGACGGCGTAGGTCACGAAGGCGGCGAGGATCGCGTCGAGTTCGTTGCCGCCGCGGGGAAAGAACACCTTGCTGAAGACCAGGGTTGCGGCGGTGCCGTAGAGGAAGAACTCGTACCATTCGACGACCGTGCCGACCATGGATGCGGCGACCACGCGGCGCAGATACGCCTGGCTTTCGAATAGCTTGCCACGCAGGCCATTACGGTCACTCATGGTCGCCCTCCTCGGCGGGCCGCCCACCCGGGGCGCCGACCGAGTTTGCCGAGACCGGCGTTACTGCTAGACCGCGGCGACGGCGGGTGTGCTGGCGGATCGGAGCGTACCTGGCGAGCACGCTCGACGCACGGTCTCCCGCCCGTGCGCCCGTCGCGGCCGTCCGGCTCACGGGTCCCGTAATCACGACGAAACGGGCACAGGCGGGAGTGCCCGCCGCACAGCGACAAAGTTGGGGTGGCCGGACGTCGCGACCGGATTGACGCTCAGAGGCGGGCGGGCACGCGCTCGGTTGAGCGGCGCGAAGCCACTCGCATCGCCGACGATCGTTACGGAAGCGGCGGTGCCGGTGGCGCCGACGGGGCCGGCGGCGCGGAGAGAGTCGACGGCGGCGCCAGGGTCGTGAGCGGGGTGGGCGTGGTGGTGGGCGCCTGGGTTTCGGTGCCCGCCGGTGCCGCGGTCATGGCGGGACCGGCGCCGTGGCCCAGCCAAGCCGCCGCGGCGACGGAAACGCCGGCGATCGTCAGCAGTGCGTTGCGCTGGTCTTTCATCAGGACCTCCCTGCTCGAAGACAAGATCCGCATAGCGAATCACTTAAACCCGTTATACGGATCAACATGTCACGGAAGAATAACACCGAAATCGGCGTCGGCAACACCTGCAAACAAGGCGAGAACGTCGCTCGACCGCCATGGATTACGGGAAGTTCCGAGCGGTCTACTGCGGAAAACGGCAGCCGGCTCGCAGGGTGATGGCGTTAGCCCAGGAGGTGCGCGAGCTAATCGCTCGATACGCGCAATTCCCGTGCGATCGGCCGCGTTGCGACACGGTCACGGATGGATACCTATCGTCGCATCACTAGTCACAACAACCGCTCTAATCACTATCGTCACATGAGCCAACTGCGGACGTCAATGCGGTGTCCCGCCGCTCGAAAGGTGTTACATGTCGGCGATTCTTCGAAGTGTGTCGCTCTCGATGGCGTCGGCGGCCGCAGTCGGACTCGTCTTCGTGGTCGGGCCCGCGCCGATGGCTTTTGCCACCCCGTGTGGCGCACCGGAAGCGAACGTGGAGCCGCCCGTCGCGCCGCCGGCGATGCCCGCACCCCAGCCGGTCGTCCAGCCGCCGACCGGACGCCGGCCGACGCACACGAATGACCAGGCACCCCTGCCCAGGCTGGGCCCGCTGATCTCCCAGTTCCTCAAACCGACGACTCCGGGTCGCCAGGTCGCCCCGATGAGACCCCAGGCCGAGGTCCTCCCGCCCGGGCCCAATCCGCCCGTACCCGGTCTGCCGCAGCCACCGAACGCCGGTCAGCTGCAGCCCAACGCCGCCCCGGTCCCGCAGCCGCAGCCGGCGCCACCGCCGCCCTCGATCGCGGGCGCGCCCACGTCGCTCGTCGACTGGGTGACCGGGCCCGACGGCCCGAACAAGACCCTGCAGCGTTTCAGCATCTCGGGTACCGACCTCGGGATCGCCTGGGACAACGGCGATCCCATGAATCGCCAGGTTCTGATGGCGTTCGGGGACACCTTCGGCTACTGCAAAGTCAAGGGTCAGCAGTGGCGCTACAACACGTTGTTCCGCAGCTCGGACCATGACCTGTCGCACGGCATCCACATCGCGGACGGCCTCCCCAACGATCGGTACTCCGGGTCACCGGTGTGGACGACAAGCCTGTCCAAGCAGGTCGTCAACACGATCCACAAGGCCGCGCACGAGACGGGAATCATCCCGACCGCCGGCATCTCGATCGGCCGGACGCAGTACATGAGCTACATGTCCATCCGGCAGTGGGGCCGCGACGGCGAATGGTCCACGAACTACTCGGCGATCGCCAGGTCCAATGACAATGGCCAGAATTGGGGAATCTTCCCGACTTCGATCCGGACGGCCTCCGCGGACGCCATCCCGGGAGCCGGGTTCACCCCCGGCAATGAGAACTTCCAAATGGGTGCGTTCATGAAGGGCAACGACGGTTACCTCTACCAGTTCGGAACCCCTTCGGGGCGCGGCGGCGCCGCATTCCTGTCGCGAGTGCCACCGGGCCAATTGCCCGACCTCACCAAATATCAGTACTGGAACGGCGACGAGGGCGGCCGCTGGGTCCCCAACAACCCGGGCGCGGCGACGCCGATCTTCCCCGGGCCGGTGGGCGAGATGTCGGCCCAGTACAACAGCTACCTGAAGCAGTACCTGGTGCTCTACACCAACGGCGGCAGCAACGACGTGGTGGCGCGGACCGCGCCCGCCCCGCAGGGACCGTGGAGCCCCGAGCAACCGCTCGTGTCGTCGTTCTCGATGCCCGGCGGCATCTATGCGCCGATGATCCACCCCTGGTCGTCGGGCCGGGACCTCTACTTCAACCTGTCGCTGTGGTCGGCATACGACGTGATGCTGATGCACACCGTCTTGCCCTAATCGTGACCGTGTCGCACCCCGAATAGTCGGCAAAGCAGGCGCACCCTGAAGAAAGCGGGGGCCCAGCGAGAGAGGAGATCGGCGATGATCACCTTCGAGAACCCGGCCACGTCGACCGCCGGCAAGCCACGGCGGCCAGACATCGAGGTGCGCATCGAGGGTGTGCACCGCAGAGACGGCGCCGTTCGCCTTGGCATCCTGCTCGACGGGCGGATGGCCACATAGCCGAGCGCGTCGCGGCCGGCCGCAAGGGCCGGGGCAATATAGACGCGTGAGTTGGGCGAAGCGCGAAGCGAGGGCGCTCGCGGAGACGAGTCTGACCGGCGACGCGTTGCTCGCTGAGCTGGAAGACTATGTCCGCGCGAACAATCCGCAGTTGACGGACGTCCGGCTGGAGCGGGCGACCCCGACCGAGGAGTACGACGCCACCGTCCGGCCGCCGAGGCGGTGGTACGACGTCACTTACCTGGCCGACGACGGCGAGGGATACGGCATTCGACCGTAGGCCTTGCGGCCGAACGGCTTGCCGGTTCCCAGACCGACTACACCAACACGCAACGAGCTCGCCCCGTGACGATGCCACCGGGTTCGAGAATTGCTGCCGATCATCTCAATCGTCAGGCGCGCGCAGCGCCGCCTCGACGCTAGGGATTCGCTGAGGTACTTCCGTCGCTGAACCGCCGAGGCTACTCTGCTGAGAACGCTGTTCTCCTGCAGCGAGTACGCCGACTCGGAAGGGCTGACGGTGAGCGAGTTCGACTACGTCGTGGTGGGCGGCGGGTCTGCGGGGTGCGTATTGGCAGATCGGCTCAGTGTTGACCCCGGCAACAAAGTCTTGCTCCTCGAGGCTGGCGGCACCGACCGCAACCCCTTGGTGTCAATGCCCAAGGGCTTCGCGTTCTTGATGAAAAACCCGCGCTACGTGTGGGAATACGACGTGGAACCGTTTGGGCCGCACCGACAGCAGGAGCATTGGGTCAGGGGCAAGCTACTCGGCGGGTCGAGTTCGATCAATGGGCTGGTCTACAACAGGGGGCAGGCGGCCGACTACGACGATATCGTCGCCCGCGGCAATCCCGGCTGGGGTTGGGACCAGATGCTGCGCGTCTTCCGGACTATCGAGGATCACAGTCTGGGCCCCTCCGCGGTCCGCGGCGCCGGCGGCCCCCTCGGTGTAAGCGTTATCAACACCCACGACGAGGTCTCCGAGGCGCTGATGGATGCCGCGACCACTCTGGGCATCAAGCGGGTCGAGGACATCAACGCCTCCGACGAGGAGCGCACCGGGTACACCGCGGCCACGATGCGGAAGGGTAAACGAGTCAACTCCGCGAGGGCTTTTCTGCACCCCGCCATGAAGCGGCCCAACCTCACGGTGCTGACCGGCGCAATCGCCCAACGAATCGTCTTCGAATCCGATCGCGCCGTGGGTGTGGAGGTGAGTTCGGCCAAGGGCAAGCAGGAGTTCCGGGCCTCCCGCGAGGTGATCGTCTCGTGCGGGAGTTTGGCAACTCCGAAGCTGTTGCAACTGTCGGGGATTGGGCCGAAAGACGTATTGACCGCGGCCGGCGTCGACGTCAGGGTGGACAGCCCGCGAATCGGCGAGGGATTGCGCGAGCACCGGTGCATACCGCTGCAGATGCGGCTCAAAGACAACAAGGGCTACAACCGGTTTCTGTCCACCCCCGTTGGCCAGGCGCGCGCGGGGCTGCGCTATCTGACCACCCGCAAGGGGCCGATCGGCACCGCCGCCTACGACATGCTCACTTTCATCCGCGCCGACCCGGCCAGCGAACGGCCCGACGCGCAAGTGCTCATGACACCCTTCTCGTTGGGTGTCGGGCCCGTTGACGGGGGCATCGAAGGCCGGGCGGGCCTATCCCTCCTGGGCTTCGTTCTGCGGCCGACCAGTCAGGGCTCGGTGCGGATTCGATCGGCCGACCCCAGTCAGCCGCCGCGCGTCGAGGTCGCATACCTCGAAACCGATTACGACAAAAGGGTATCGGTGGCAATGTTCCGGCGCATGCGGGACATCGTCGAGCAGCATCCCGTGGCCGACATGATCTTTTCCGAGATCGAACCCGGGCCCGCGGTCGACGACGACGACAGCATCCTGCGGGCGGGACTCCTCTACGGCGGCGCCGGGTATCACGCGTCCGGGGCGTGCGCGATGGGCCCGGCGGAATCCGACCCGTTGGACGCCCGCCTGCGTGTGCGTGGGGTGCCCGGGCTGCGCGTCGTCGACGTGTCCATCCTGCCGACGATGGTGGCCGGCAATCTCAACGGCCCCATCATGGCGATGGCCTGGCGGGCCGCCGAAATGATCCTCGAGGACCGATGACCGATCGACAGTTAGGACAGTTGCCATGACCGCTGTGATGCAAGGGATCCGCGTCCTCGAGGTCGCCGAGCACACCTTCGTTCCCGCGGCTTCGGCGATCCTGTCCGACTGGGGCGCGGACGTGATCAAGGTGGAACCCGCCGAGCGCGGCGACGCGATGCGCGGCATCATGTCGACCGGCAACCTGGGCCTCGACGGTGGTGCATGGCATCCGCTGCTGCAACACTCCAATCGCGGAAAGCGAAGCATCGGTTTGGATTTGAGCACGCCCGAAGGCGTCGACATCCTCTACAAGTTGGCGGCGACGTGCGACGTCTTCCTGACCAACAAGCTGCCCGCGGTGCGTTCCAAGCTGCGCATCGACGTCGACGACATCCGGGCCGCCAATCCCAACATCGTTTACGTCCGTGGATCAGGGTTCGGCTCGCGCGGCCCGGACGCCGATCGCGGGGGATATGACGTGTTGGGATACTGGTGCCGCGCCGGGGTCGCCTACGGGGCCAAACCCGTTGAATTCGAGGCGATTCCGGGCCAACCCGCGCCCGCGTACGGCGACTCGATCGGCGCGATGACCATCGCGGGCGGCATCTCGGCGGCACTGCTGCATCGCGAGCGCACGGGCCAGCCGCCGGTTGTCGACGTGTCGCTTCTCGCCACCGGAATGTGGGCGATGGGGGCCGCCATCGCGTTGTCGCACGAGTTGAACCATCCGTGGGGCCAGTTCCCGGTCGGCACAGATGTGGGCAACCCGCTGGTGGCCACCTACCAGACGTCGGACGGGCACTGGTTGCAATTGGCGTGCCTGCAGGGATTCCACTACTGGCCCGAGACTTGTCGGGTGATGGGCCTGGCCGAATTGGTCGATGACGAGCGGTTCGCCGATGTCGCAAGCTTCGCCGCGAACAGCCCCGTCGCGAGGTCGATCCTCGCCGAGCGGTTCGCCTCTGCGCCGCTGGCCGAATGGAAGCAACGCCTCGGCGACTTCCGTGGCCAGTGGGCGCCGGTGCAGGACTCTATCGAGGTGACCGCCGACCCACAGGTCATCGCCAACGGGTATGTGGTTCAGGCCGAGGCCGCCTCGGGTGAGAAGCACCCGCTGGTGGCCACGCCCGTCCAGTTCGACGAGGAGTCGGCACCGACGCGACGCGCGCCCGATTTCAATGAACACGGGGACGCGATTTTGACCGACGACCTCGGCATGGACTGGGACGACATCATCGACCTAAAGGTCAAGGGCGTCGTCGCGTGACCGCCGCCGACGCGTTGGTCGACGAGCTGCGTATCCGCGGGGTGATCGAGCGCTACTGCGCGTTACTCGACAGCGGCGCGACCGATGAACTGCTCGAATTGTTCGACGAGAGTTGTTCGTTCGCCGCGATGGGACGGACCTACCGGGGCCGCGCCGAGCTGGCGGCGCTGTGGGCGGTTCTGCGGCCCACCGACCGCCCTGGCACCCTGCATGCTGTCGTCAATCCCGTCATCACCGTCGACGGCGACCGTGCGAGCGCTGTGAGTGGTTGGGCCATGCTGGACCGAAGCGGTCAGGAAGGTGCGACGGTCATCGCCCTGGCGGGGCGCTACCTGGATAGATTGGCCCGCGGATCCGACGGGGTGTGGCGCTTCACCGATCGCCGCGTGCAGACCCTTGCCAGGCCGGCGGCAACAGCCGAACAACGCACCTGACGGCCCCGTGCGTCATCGAAGTCACTACATGTTCTCATCATGAGCACTGCGTGTATCCGTTGGCCGAGGCCAACGTTATCGGCTAATGGAAACGCCGGCTCGCTACGCTGTGGTGTGTGAGCAAATCGGGAACCGACGTGTCGGCCTGGTTGACGTCGGCGCCACGGCCGGAGTCGCGCTGGCGGGTGCGCTCGACGGAGCGGGCGACCGAGGATGTGCGCAAACGGGCTCAGGCGCGCAGCGACCGGTTCCTGCACATCGCGCTGGAATTGCTCAGTGAGGGAGGCGCGGAAAATCTCTCCGTCCGAAAGGTCGTCGAACGATCCGGCATGTCACTGCGGTCTTTCTACCAATCGTTCAGCGGTACCGACGACCTTTTCCTGGCCATCTACGAGGAAGCCACGCTCGGCGGCCTCGAGCGGCAGCTGGCCGCGGTCGCCGAAGCGGGCACCGACCCGCTGGATCGCCTTCGGGCCTTCATGCAAGCCGAGTGGTTGGCGTCCGATCCGGCCCCGCCACTGTTGCAGCGCTCGTTGGTCAGCTTTCATCAGCGGCTCAGCGAAACCCGTCCGGCCGAGCTGTCGGCCTTGCTGCAGCCCCAGCACCGAGCGCTGACCGAGCTACTTGCCGCGTGCCGTGACGCCGGTATGCGCAGCCCGCCGCTGGATGATTCGACGATCGCGTCGATCTTGCTGCACACGACGATGGAGATGCTGCAGGCGCGCGTGCTCGGCTTCTATGTGGGCGAGAACGTCGCGTTCGACCAGTTCTGGACCTTCTTGGAAACCGCCTTTACCCGGCCCTGACCGGGGCGCGAAAGGCGCGCACCCGGACAAGATCTGCACTGGGTATCGCAAGCATTGCCTGAGGCTGCGGCGTCGGCTAGCCTCGCATGAGAACGGTGTTCTTCTCTAGCGGATACACCGAATCGGACTGCGAGGAGAGTTTGCGGTGAATCTTGACGACATGATCTTGGTGAGCATCGATGACCACGTGATCGAACCGCCGGATATGTTCAAAGGTCATGTCCCCCAGAAGTGGGCGGACCAGGCGCCAAAGGTCGAGCGCAGCCCGGAGGGCATTGATCGCTGGGTATTTCAGGGCATCGAGACCTCGACGCCGTTCGGCATGTGCGCGGTGGTCACGTGGCCCAAAGAGGAATGGGGCTTCAACCCCGGCGTGTTCTCCGAGATTCGGCCCGCCTGCTACGACGTCAACCTGCGGGTGCGCGACATGGACGCCGGGGGCGTCCTCGCGTCGATGAACTTCCCGACCATGGCGGGGTTCAACGCGCGAACGTTCTGCGAGGCGGCGGACAAGGACCTCGCGCTGATCATGCTGAAGGCCTACAACGACTGGCACGTCGACGAGTGGTGCGGATCGCATCTGGGCCGGTTCATCCCGATCGGCATTGTGCCGATGTGGGATCCGGAATTGTGCGCGGCCGAGGTGCGGCGTCTGGCCGGCAAAGGCTGCAAGGCCATCAGCGTGAGCTGGGTGGGCAGGATGATGTGATGGTCGATCGGAGCGTCAGGCGCCAGCGTGATCAGGCCGCCACTGGCCCCGATGTGCATGCACAGCACGCTGCCCGTCTCCGACATCGCGGTCAGCATCGGGTCCCAGTGCTCGCTGTGAAAGCTGGGGAAGCCGAAAGCGTGCGGCGCCTCGAGGAAGCTGATGGCCTTGCAGCCTTTGCCGGCCAGACGCCGCACCTCGGCCGCGCACAATTCCGGATCCCACATCGGCACAA
>NZ_LZIX01000134.1:0-20762 GCF_001666955.1 Mycobacterium sp. E735
CGCGGCGGCCAAGCCGGCCGCGTCCAAGCCCGTCGCCCAGCCGGGAACCAAGCCGACGGCGGCCGACCGTGCGACACAGATGCGCAAGTCGATCGCCGCGGCGATGAGCCGGTCCAAGCGGGAGATCCCGCACTACTACCTGGCCGAAGAAATCATGCTGGAGAAGTCGTTGTCGTGGTTGACGACGCGTAACGCGCAGCGATCGATCGACGAACGAGTGCTGCCGGCCGTCCTGCTGCTCAAGGCCGTCGGCGTCGCCGCGCAGCGGTTCACTGAGTTCAACGGATTCTGGCGGGAAGACGGGTTCGAGCCCGCCAACGGCGTTCACGTCGGGGTCGGGATATCGCTGCGCGGCGGCGGCCTGGTCGCGCCCGCGATTCACGACGTTCCGGAAAAGAAGCTGGACGAGCTGATGGACGACCTCACCGACCTGGTCGGGCGGGCGCGGTCGTTCTCGCTGCGCAGTTCGGAGATGTCGGACCCGACCATCACCGTCACCAACCTCGGCGATCAGGGCGTCGATGCGGTCTTCGGAGTCATCTACCCGCCGCAGGTCGCGATCGTCGGATTCGGCCAGCCCGCCGAGCGGGTCTGCGTCATCGACGGTGGAATCCGGGTCGTCACCACCGTACAGGCCACGCTCGCCGCCGACCACCGTGCCAGCGACGGGCACCGGGGCGCGCTCTTCCTCGCCGCCATCAACGAGCTGCTCCAGCAGCCCGACCTCCTAGAGAAGTGAGGCGCTATGACCAATGAAGACACTCGTACCGTGGTGCTGTCGGTACTCACGAGCATCGCCCCGGAGGTCGACCCCGAAGACATCGCCGACGACGTGCTGCTGCGCGACCAGGTGGACCTGGATTCCATGGACTGGCTGAGCTTCCTGCGCGGGATTCACAAGCGACTGCACGTCGACATCCCCGAGTCGGATTATGCGACGCTGCGCACCCTGTCCGACGTGGTGACCTACGTGGAGAAGAACGCGTCCACGGTGTGAGCCGCCAATCGCGAACGGGGACATCATCTTTCGCGGGCAAGGGACAGGGGGTCGCATCATGGGCAAGACGCCCGAGATCGAGGTGCTCGAAAAGGCGGTGCTGCTCGCCTGCCGCGCCCCCTCGGTGCACAACAGCCAGCCCTGGCGCTGGGTGTCCGAGGGCGGTGCCCTGCGCCTGTTCGTCGACCGTCGCAGGGCGATACCCGCTACCGACTATTCGGGCCGGGAAGTGATCCTGAGTTGTGGCGCCGTGCTGAACCACCTCTGCGTCGCCATGACCGCCGCGGGCTGGGAACCGAAAGTCCAGCGGCTTCCCGACCCGGACGACCCCGACCAGCTGGCCACGGTCACGTTCAGCCCGCTCGAGCACGTCACCGAGGCCCAGCACCGCCGCGCGGAGGCGATCCTGCAGCGTCGCACCGACCGGCTTCCGCTGGGCAGACCCACCTATTGGGAGCTGTTCGAACCCGCCCTGCGGGAGACCTTCGACGACAAGGTGGTCAGCCTCGACGTGTTGGCCGATGAGGTGCGCCCCCTGCTGGTGCAGGCGTCGCAGCTCACCGAGGAGCTGCGCCGCGACGACTCGTACTATCACGCCGAACTCGACTGGTGGACTTCGTCGTTCGTGTTGGCCGAGGGGATGCCGCCCAGCGCGCTGGCCTCCGACAAGGAGAGCTGGCGGGTGGACGTGGCCCGCAGCTTTCCGGTCAGGAGCCACGCGGACCGCCGCGGCGACGTCAAGGTCGATTGGGCGAAAATCCTGGTGCTGTGCACGCCCGGAGACACCAGGTCCGACGTGTTGCGGTGCGGCGAGGTGCTGTCGACGGTGCTGCTGGAATGCACGGTCGCCGGGATGGCGACCTGCCCGCTCACCCATCTGATCGAGCTCGAGGAAAGCCGGGACATCGTGCGCGACCTGGTGGGTCGGTACGGCGAGCCACAGGCGCTGATCCGCGTGGGGATCGCGCCGCCGATGGAACAGCTCCCGCCGGCAACCCCGCGGCGCCGGTTGAACGATGTGCTGCAGATCCGGTAAACGATCATTGGTCCCCGGCCCGCGGGACTTTCGGCCGACGCCCGCGCCGGGCTCGCGCAATACCATCGGGTGTGTAGCGCTTTTCGATGAAGGGGACGACTGATGTCACTGATCGACGATGGGGTGTCCATCCTGCCGGTGAACGAATGCTGGGATCTGATCGCGGGCGTGACGCTGGGCCGCCTGGTCACCAGCGTCGGCGGTCAGCCCGAGATCTTCCCGGTCAACTTCGCCGTCCAGCGCCACACGGTGCTGTTCCGCACCGCCGAGGGGACCAAACTGGTCAGCACCGCGATCAACAACCGGGTGCTGTTCGAGGTCGACGACCACAACGTCGCCGAGGGGTGGAGCGTGATCATCAAGGGCACCGCGCGCTCTCTGCGCAGCAACGAGGACATCGAGGAGGCCGAACGCGCCCAGGTACTGCCCTGGACGGCCTCGGAGAAGTCACATTTCGTGCGGATCGTCCCCGAGATCGTCACGGGCCGCCGGTTCCGTTTCGGTGCCGCGGAGTGATGCGCGGCTAACCGGACCGCATCCGCCGCGGCCGCGGCACGAACTCCAGCGACAGCAGCACCATCAGCGCCGCCGGAATGTGATGGGCGCACAGCACCACGTAGCGCCGGTTCGACAGCGCGTGGAACTTGCGCAGGTACCGGTACAACGACTCCAGCCGGATCAGCGGGTCCAACAGGTGGATCAGCCGCAGCGCGGCCCGCTGCAGCAGGCCCGGCCGCGTCGCTTCGAAGATTTCCGGAAACGCCGCAAAGGCGAGGGAAAGACGCTCTCCCCCAGATTGTTCCGCGTGAGCGATCATGTCGACGCTGAGCCGCTCGTCGACGCCGTTGGGCGCGTCCGGGCGACGGAACGGCACGTCCAGGCTGACCTCGGAACCCCCGCCGGCGGTGAGGTATCGGTGAAACGCGACCGCACGCCCGTCCCTGTCCCGCGCGATGGCCAGCGAGACGCCCGGGAAGCGGCCCTGCAGCGCGCCGTCGAGGTTCATGCAGAAGCCGCGGTCGGTGCGCGCGGCCCGGTGCGCGGCGTACAACACCTCGGTCAGCTCGGCCAGCATCGTGCCACTGAGGTGCTGTTCGTCGACGATCTCGGTCGTGACGCCGCAGTTGCGGGTGCGCTGAACAGCCTGGCGCAGGTTGCGAAAGCGGCGCCCCCTCAGGGTGAAGTGGCGGATGTCGACGACGACATCGCGGCCGATCGGCACCGACAGCATCGGCTGGCCGACCGTGTCCCTGCGCCACAGCCCGAGGTGGCGTTCACCCGCGGCCAACACGATGATCTGCCAGCCCCGGCCGCGGCACATGCGGACGAAATCAACTGCCAGCTCATCGAATCGGGTCACATCACCGATCGGATCGCCGCTCACCACGGCGAAACCCAGCCGCGTTCGGTAGGCGATCGCCGCAGTGCCCTCGGTGTTGAAGTGATAGCTCTTGCTCGAATGCATCGCGAACGGCGCCAACGGATCTCCGCGCGTGGCGTCGACCAGACCCCACACCCGGCCCAGCAGCTCCGGCTGCGCCCGCACCGTGGTGGGCAGCGTCAGCGCGAGCCCGCTGCCGGCGATCAGGACATTGCCCAGCACCGTCCAGGACGCGACATGCGCCCCGAGCCCGGCCGCCACCGCGGCGGCGGCGTACACCGCATGTGCGGTGGTCACCGGACGGCCGAGAAAGACGCCGCGCGCGATCAAGGCGGCCGCCCCCAGCAGCGCCATCGACCAGCCGAACCGGCCCGGGGCGACGCGTTCATAGCCCAGATATTCGCGGGCGACCAGCACCACGAACCAGAGCAGGACGCACAGCAGCATCAGCACGCTGACGCGGCGCGCCGCGGGCGCATCGGCGCCCACCAAGATCCGTTCCCCGCCCCGCGCCGTGTTGGCGCCGCGGCTCTCGGGACTGATTTTCACCGCGCGCTCTAGCGCACCACGAGCACGGAGCATTCGGGGTGGCGGAAGAGCGGGTGTCCTTGGGGTCCGACCAACTGCGCCAGCTGCCGCGCCTCGTCCGCGCCGATCACGGCGAGTTGTACTCGCTCGTCGTTGGCGCTCAGGTAGCCCGCGATGCCCTGCCTCGTGGTGATCGGGTAGACGCGCACCTCGGGGTATTGCCGCCCCCAGTCCGCCACCCGGCGTTCGAACGCGCCGTCGCCGTGCTCGGTGAGTTCCTCGGGGCGGCCACCGAGGACGAGCATGGGAGCGCGTCGCAGTTTCGCCTCCGCCGCAGCGAAACTCACGACGGCGTCGTTGTCGGGTGTGTCCGTCATGCGGACCACGATCCAATTGATGTCCGGTGGCGGCCGGTCGGAGCCGGTCCGCAGGACCGCCACCGGGCATTGCGCCTTCTCGGCGAGTTCGGTCGCCGTCGAACCCACGATCGAGCGGGCGTAGCGCCCGATGCCAACACAGCCGACGCAGATCAGCGCGGCATCCGACGACGCCTCCAGCAGCACCGAACCCGCGGGGCCCCGCGCCACCTCGGTTTCCAGCGGCACGGCCTTCTTCGTGGCCTCAACCGCCAACCGCGCTTGCCCGAGCGACTTCTCGGCGTGCGCTACGTCGCGCTCGTAGTCTTCCGGTGCCTCGTGCGTCGGTTTGATGACGGAGACCAGACGCAGTGCAACGCCGCGGGTGATGGCCTCGTCGACGCCCCACAGCGCGGCCGCGATCGCCGCCGACGAACCGTCGATTCCCACCAGTATCGGTTTCATCGTCGGACCCCTTCCGCTGTCGAAAGTGTGTCAGCGCGTTTGGATGGACGAGCGGATCGGCACGGCGGGGGCGAGGCGCTCCGCGCGGCGCTTGACGGCGAGCAACAGGCCACGCGTCCCGAGGGAGATCATCGGCCGGGCCAGTTCAAGGACGAACACCTCGCCGGGGTAGCGCAAGCCGATTCGGGCGCGCGCGAGAAGCCGGACCCGGTCCTCCCAGTGCGGTTGCAGGTGAAACGACAGGACCGCGGTCCAGCGCGGTTCGGATCGCATGGCATTGAGCACGACATACTTCTCGGGCGCGATCTCCGTGATCCGCAACGTCACCCCGTCCGGCAACCCCCGCCAGCCCTCGGGAGCCAGGCGGATCACGTCCCCCACCCGCAGGCTCCCGTTATCGGCCCGTCCCGCAACGGTTTCCGGCCCCTGGATGCCGCCCGCCGCCCTGTCCCGGCCCATTTGCATCAGCCAGGACCACACCTCGGCCGCGGTCGCGTCGATGTCGACCGCCTCGGTCGTCTGCACGGCCGGATCGGCCACCAACATGTCCCCCGGGACCCGCAGCTGCGACTCGGCCTTGGTTGCGCCCCAATTGCGGTAGTACCTGCGCGCGCAGTACAGCACGGTGAGCAGCGCAGCGGTCTGGGCGAAGCGCTTTCTCGTGTTGGCCATGGCGCCAGTGTGCGCGGAGCGCCCCGATGCCTGCGAGGGTCCTAGGTCCTTGGTGCGGCCGCCAATATGCCCTGCGCACCCGCGGGAAGCGCCGCCCTAGCCGGCCGGGGTGATCAGTCCGTAATGCCCGTCGTAGCGGTGGTATAGCACGCTGGCGCAGCCGTAGACGGCATGGATGAAGAACAGGAACGGCAGGCCGAGCATGGCCAGCCGGTCTTCGGCTCCCTCTTCGGTGAGGCAGGGCAGCGGTTGTGAGCTGATGGTGACGGGCAGCGCGTGTGGACTCACCCGGTCGGCCATCCCCGGCGCCGCCAGCGCCAGGCGGTACCCCGTGGGCCCGCCGCGATACAGCACACCGGCGGTGCCGGTGCCCTTCTCCGTGAACAGGTGAAAGTCGTAGTCGAGCAGCTCGAGTTCGCGGGCGGCCTCGTCGAGGGTGCAGGGCGCCAACGTGAACGACTTGCGTCGGATGACGCGTCGGTGGTTCGTCTGGCGGGGAAGGTAATTCGGCCGGTGGGCCGTCTCGGACTCGTACCGCCATTCGTCGGCTCCCGCCGGCAACTCATCGCGGCGCGCCTCCCAGTGGTCGGCGGCGCGTTGCAGGCGGCGACGCAGCCGCGCCGCGAGAAGATCGACGGCTTCCCACGCCGTGTCGGCCTGCACCTGGGCGCGGACCGGCCGCCCGTCGACATCGAGGTTGGCCTGGGCGACGACCGGCCGCTGCACGGCCGGATCGCGGTGCCGGGTCAGCCGCACCCGGGCGTGCAGGACCGGCCGGCTCGTGTACCGCGTCAGCTCACCGATCTTGCGGCGCGCATATTCGGCCGCCGCGGGGAGTTCGTCACGGGCGGTGACCTGGACGTCCATCTCCTGTGGCGCTGGGGATTTGTGACTCATAGGTTAAGTGCTACGTCACGGAAACTGTTGCGGGACAGGGCCAAAAGTCACCGATCGGCCGTCGTCATGACGCCGCCTGGGAGCCCCCGGCCCGTTTGCGCATCCGGGTGGCGAACGCCGCGGCCCGGTCGAGGTCGTGTTCGTTGGGCCGCCCCCGGTTGATGCCGCCGATGAACCCGAAGGGTCCCACCGTGTCGAACCCCCGGCAGGAGAACGATCCGACCACCGTGAAGCCCTTTTGCTCGAGCTTGTCGCGAATCGGCCTGTGGTAACCCAACAGCGGAATCTCGCGCGCTCCGCTGGTGAAGAACGTGAAGGCCGCGGTGCGGTGGTCGGTGGCCGGGAGCCGGCTGATCAATCTCCGCAACCTCGCGTCGGCCATCATGTAGTAGATGCCGGAGCCGAAACCGACGAGGTCGTAGTCACGAACGATCTCGGGTCCGACCGACTCGGGGGTGACGACCTCGGCGCCCAGAACCTCGGCCATCCGGTCGGCCACCAGCCGGGTGTTGCCGTGGGATCTGGAAGCGCACACTATCAGCGACCTCATGGCCCGCTCCTTCGTGCAAACGTGGCTGGACGATTCCATGCTGCGTAGCGACCGTCGACCCGGTAAGGGCGCAAAGGCACAGCGGCTTGAGGGCCTTGGTCACTTTTCGTCGAATCAGCCCTGGTGGAGGGCGGGCTCAGGGCGGAAGAACGGAGGTCCCTCGCGGTCGGGACTTCGGTCCCTATCGGCAAGTCCGGCGAACCGGTCAAATAAGTGTTGTGACCGTGACAGTTCCGAGAACGAAGCGCAATACCGTGCCAAGCGTTGTCGGGGCGGAGGTAATCATCCTCGAGTCGCACCCGGCGTGGGTTTCGGCGCGGCGCTACGAAGCCGAGCTGCTCGAGTCGATGCGCAGGCACCCGTCGTCGATGGCCCGGCCGTGAGCCGACGAATGACGGCGGTGCTGGCGGCGGCGCTGCTGCTGCTCGCCGGTGCGCCTGGCGTCGCCGCCGCCGACAGCGGGCGGCCGCAGGCAAAGCCGGAGGAGCGGGCGGCGGCCCTGATCCGGCCGTCCATCATGTATCTTGCCGGTGAGGGCTACGGCTTGGTCCGGTTGCCCAGCGGTGAGATCCTGTCGCAATTCGGGCGGGGATCCAGCATGCCGTTCCTGGCGACCTGGAACTGCACGGCCTTCGTCGTCAACCCCGACGGGTGGGTGGCGACGGCAGGTCACTGCGTGGACCCCGCGAGCGCCACGGAACTGATACTCAAGCGGGCCGTCGAAGAGTATCGAAGCGAGTTTCCGAATGCGCCCGAGTCGAGCGACCCCGCGGCCACATTGGAGTGGTTGCAGAAGAACGCGCGGGTGGAAGGCGACGCCGTCGGCCAGGGGCCCCATGTCGGTATCGCGCTGATGTCCGGTACGGGAACCAAACTCGCGGACAAGGTCGTCGCCAACGTCGTCGAGTTCCGGCCGCTGGGAAAGGGCGACGCCGCTCTGCTGAAGGTGGCCAAGCAAAACCTTCCGTCGTCCGAGCTCGCCACCGACGCCGAGGTGACCATCGGCACGCCCGTCCTCGCGGTCGGCTTCCCCGAGAGCACGCAGAACGTCACCGGCGCTTCGCTGGACCCCACCTACAAGAGCGGCAAGGTCAGCAAGAAGTCCGTCTCGGGAACGAATCCGACGTACGAGATCGACGCCGCGATGACCGAAGGCATGAGCGGTGGCCCGACAATCGGGTTGAACGGCAAGGTGATCGGCGTGAACAGCTTCGCACCCGCCGGCGAAACGCAGCCGTTCAACTTCATCGGCCCGGCCGACGGTGTCGCTGCCATCATGGCCGGTAAGGGCGTCAAGCCGACGCTCGGACCGGCCGACCAGTTCTATCGCAAGGGGCTGACCGCCTTCTACGCCGGCCACTACACCGACGCGATCGCCGCTTTCGACCAGACGCTGGCCATGTCACCCGGCTACCCGGGCCTGGAGGACCTCAAGACAACGGCGGTCAACCTGCGCCAGCAATACGGCGACTCCTCGTCGCTGAGCGGCGCGAATCTGTTGTGGTACATCGTGATCAGCGTCGCGTCGGTGATCGGCCTCGCCGCCGGGGTGGCCATCCTCGGCCGCAGCAGGCGCCGCCCCCCGACGCCCGACGTGCAGCCGCTGCGCCTGATGCCCCGGCATGAGGAGGACGACGAACCACACTTCTGCGCGCACTGCGGCGCCGAGCATCATCCGACCGAACGGTTCTGCCCCAACTGCGGCAAGCACATCGATCTTCCCGCGGCGACGCGAGGAACCGGGCTGATATCTTGACCGAGGGCGCGGTGGACGCGGGACTATCCATCAGATTGGCGTCCGGGTTCGACGAAGCGGTGGCCCGCACCCGGGAAGCCCTTGCGCAGCAAGGTTTCAGCGTTCTGACCGAAATCGACGTCAGAGCAAGGCTGCAGGCGCAGCTCGGCGTGGAGCTGGAGGATTACCTCATCCTGGGCGCCTGCAATCCGGAGTTGGCGTACCGGGCGATCAACGTCGATCGGGAGATCGGGCTGCTGCTGCCGTGCAACATGTTGGTGCGCGCCGACCCGGGTGACGCGGGCAGCGTGATCGTCGAGGCGATGGATCCCGGCCTCCTGGTCGAGGTGACCGGCGAGCCGGCGCTGGTCACCATCGCCGCCGAGGTCACCGAGAACCTGCGTGCTGCGATCGCGTCGCTGACCGAAAGCGATTGATTTCGGCGGCCACCATACCGACCAGCATCGGCACCGCGCGGGCGACGCGAGGGCTCAGCCCGGCCCCCGGGCCGGTGTCCGCCGCCTCGACGGCGAAGACCACGATCGCGCCGGGTACCCGTTCGAGCGCTCGAGCCAGGGCATGGGTGCGGCCGATGTCGATGTGGTGCGAGCTCAAACCCCCGGGCTGGGCGGGCACGCCGTCCACGTCAATGCGGTGGATGCGACCCGGGTCCGCCGGTTCGGCGATCGCCGCGTCGATGACGACCGCCAGTCCCGCCCCCGTCCACGCCTCGATGAGCCCCATCGGCTCGGCGATACCGGTTCGCACAACGACATTGGGCCACGCGAGATCGCGCAACGCGTCGGCGGCGGCGACGCCGACACCGTCGTCGCGCCGGTAGCCGTTGCCGAGCCCGATGACGGCGACCCGGCCGGCGGCCGCTGACTCATCCGCGGTCATCCCCGCTCCACCGTCAGCCTCAAAAAGTGCGCCGAGCACGAGATACAGGGGTCGTAGCTGCGGATCAGCTGCTCGCACAGCTCGGTCAATGCGGCATCGTCGAGCGCGAGGTTGCCCGAGACCAGGCGGGCCAGGTCGGCCTCGATGGCCCCCTGGTTCTGCGACGTCGGCGGGATCATCGTCGCCGCCGACACCAGCCCGTCCTCCTCGATCCGGTAGCGGTGGTACAGCAGGCCGCGCGGCGCCTCGCTGACCCCGTGGCCGACGCCGGCCCGCGCCGGGACATCGACGAACGGCCGCGCCGGGCGCCGGTATTCGGCGATGATGCGCAGCGACTCCTCGATCGCGTAGACCACTTCGACGGCGCGGACGACGATGCTGCGGAACGGGTTTCGGCATTCGCCCGACAAGCCGGCCCGAGCGGCGGCTTGCGCGGCGATCGGCGACAACGCCGCCGCGTTCAGCGAGTACCGGGCCAGCGGGCCGGTCAGGTAGCGACCGCCGTCGAGGGTCGCGTGCAGGGCGGTGGAGTGCGGCAGCTGCGATTCGACGATGTGGTCGGTGAAGTCGGCCACGTCGAAGGCCGGACCGGCGCTGCGCGCGATGACGCCGTTCTCGATCGGGTAGGCGCCCGGCGCGGTGAGCGCCAGGAACTCGTGGTCCAGCTCGAGGTCGGGGAACTCGAATCCCGCCACCCACTCGACCGTCGCCACCGCGTCGTCCAGCGCGCGGCGCAACTCCTCCTCGATCGGCTGGAACTCCAAACGCGTTGGCATGGAGTAGAATCCACCTAGACGCACGTTCACCGGGTGTATCGCCCGGCCCCCGACGAATTCCATCAGCCGGTTGCCCACCTTCTTCAGCGCGAGCCCCCGCTCGACGATCTCCCGGTGGTCGCGGGCCATCCCGACGATGTCGGGGTAGCCGAGGAAGTCCGGCGCGTGCAGCAGGTAGATGTGCAGCGCGTGACTGTTGATCCACTCGCCGCAGTACAGCAGTCGCCGCAACGCGACGAGCTGCTCGTCCACCCGCACGCCGCAGGCCTCCTCGATCGCGTTGCAGGAGCTGACCTGATAGGCGACCGGGCAGATGCCGCAGACCCGGGCCGTCAGGTCGGGCGGCTCGGTGTGGGCGCGTCCGCGCAGGAACGCCTCGAAGAACCGCGGCGGCTCGTAGATGTTGAGCTGCACGCTGTGCAGCGCACCGTCTCGCAGCGTGACGTGCAGCGCGCCTTCGCCTTCCACGCGGGTCAACGCGCCGACGCTGAGCGTGCGTTCGGACGGGTTCACGGCTTGCTCCGTTCGGCCGCGAAGGTGGCGACGTTGAACGTCGAGAACACCCGGTCGACGCCGCCCTCGGACATGCCGTCGCGGCGCAACAGCGGGATCAGCGTCGCGGTCCGCGGCGCCGCGGACGGCCCGAAGCAGCCGTAGCAACCGCGATGATGACTCGGGCACAACGCCCCACAGCCGGCGTGGGTGACCGGCCCCAGGCACGGAATCCCCTCGGCGACAACCACACACGTCACCCCGCGGAGCTTGCACTCGGTGCACACCGTCTTGGCCGGCAGCCGTGGCTTGCGCCCGATCAGCAGGGCCGCCAGGGTGTCGAGCAGTTGGCCCCGGTCGATCGGGCAGCCCGGCAACTGGTAATCGACCTTGACATGGGCGGAGGCCGGCGTGGACGTCGCCAGCGTGTCGATGTATTCCGGCCTGGCATAGACGACGGAGGTGAACTCGGTGATGTCGGCGAAGTTGCGCAGCGCCTGCACTCCCCCGGCCGTCGCGCACGCCCCGATGGTGACCAGCACCTTCGATTGCTCCCGGATCTCCTGGATGCGCTGCAAGTCGTGCCGGGTGGTGATCGAGCCCTCGACCAAAGACACGTCGTAGGGGCCGTCGACCGTCGCGCTGGAGGCCTCGGCGAAGTTGGCGATCTGCACCTGGTCGGCGAGGGTGAGCAGTTCGTCCTCGCAGTCCAGCAGGGTCAGCTGACATCCGTCGCAGGAGGCGAACTTCCACACGGCCAGGGTGGGTCGGCTCATCACAGCTCCTTCACCCGCAGCAGCGGCCCGGCGACGTCGTAGCCGACTACCGGGCCGTCGCGGCACAGCAGCAGCGGCCCCAGCTGACAGTGACCGCACAATCCCGCACCGCACTGCATGTTTCGCTCCAGGGATACTCGAATATTCTCGGCCGCAACGCCTTTCGCGAGCAGGGCCTCGGCGCCGAACCGCAGCATCGGCTCGGGTCCGCACAGGAAGGCGGTCGTCCGACCGGGGTCCAGGACGAGTCGGCCGAGTGGCTCGGTGACCAGGCCGACCTCACCGTCCCAGCCCGGCGTCTTGGCGTCGACGATCAAATGCAGTTCGATTTTCGGATCCTGCGCCCACTTTTCGAGCTGAGCGGCGAAGACGAAGTCGGCCTGCGACCGGGCGCCCACGACGAGCGTCACCTTGCCGTAGCGCGACCGCTCGGCCAGCGCCCCGAGTATCGCCGGACGCAAGGGGCACAGGCCGACGCCGCCGGCGACCATGACCAGATCGCGGCCGACGGCCTCCTCGAGCCCCCAGGTGGTGCCGAACGGGCCCCGGACACCGATCACGGTTCCCGGCTGCGCGTCGTGCAGGGCGCGACTGACCGCGCCGACCGCGCGGATCGTGTGCGTGATCGAGCCGTCGGTGACGGTGGGATCACCGCTGATCGAAATCGCGGCCTCGCCGACGCCGAACGCGTAGAGCATCATGAACTCTCCGGGCTGCGGTGCGCGCAACACCTCGCCGAGCGGTTCCAGGCACAGGGTGGCCGAGTCCGGGCTTTCCACGACGCGGCTGCGCACCCGATACGGGTTGGGCGCCATCACCGACGGGGGCGCGGCGACCGCCGCCGCGTCAGTCATCGCGGGCCATCTTGTTCATCTCCTCGGTGATGTCGATGCCGGTGGGACACCAGGCGATGCACCGCCCGCAGCCGACGCACCCGGACATGTCGAACTGGTCGTGCCAGGTGCCGAGTTTGTGGGTCAGCCAATGTCGGTACCGCGAGGCGCCGGACTGGCGGACGCTGCCGCCCCCGTGGATGTAGGTGAAATCGGGCTCGAAGCACGAGGCCCAGTGCAGCCAGCGCTCCGCGTGCTCACCGGTCAGATCGCTGACGTCTTCGGTGCTGGTACAGAAGCAGGTGGGACACACCATCGTGCAGTTGCCACACGTCAGGCAGCGGCTGGCGACCTCGTCCCATTGCGGCGATTCGCGCGAACGGACCAGCAAATCGCGAAGATTCACCTCGGGCATCTGGCGGCCCATGCGATGGGAGGCGGCCTCCACCGCGTCACGCGCGGAACCGATCTCCGCGTCTTCGGCGGTCCGATGCGGGACGGCCGCGAGGACGTCGGCGCCATCCGGGGTGCCCACCTCGACCACGTAGGTCACGTCGTCACCGTCGAGCCGCTCGGTGAGCGCCAGGTCGTAGCCCGGACCGGCCGCGGGCCCGGTACCCATCGAGGCGCAAAAGCACAGCCCCCCGGGCTCGGTGCAGTTGACCGCGATCACGAAGATCTGCCGATGCCGGCGCACGAAGGAGCTGTCGGGAAGCTGCCCGCGGCCGAGCACCCGATCGAGCGTCGCGATCGCCGCCAGGTCACACCCGCGCACGCCCAGGAACGCGTAGCGCGGAATCTCCTCTTCCGCTTCGCCGTCGCTGAAACCGTCCCGGGAGCCGGCCCACAACCGGCGCCGTGCCGGGTGCAGAAACTGCTTCCACGACTGCGGCCCGGACGAGTGCCCGAACGCGGCGTCATCGTCGCGGCGGCGCACCCGGTAGTGCCCGGGTGCCACCTCCACGCCCCACCCTCGCGGTAGGTCCGCGGCGGACTCCAATTGATCGAGGACGATCGCGTTGTCCCGCAACGTCGGACCGATCACGCGGTATCCGCGCTCGATCAGGACCTCGACGAGGCGGTGCAACCCGGCGGTGCCGAATGACGCGGCACCGGAATCCTCGCCGTATCCGATCATCGGCTCATCATCTTCCAGTTCGGCTGTGCTGTATAGGGGTTGGACAACGGACGCACCGGTTACGAGGCCTCGGCGAGGAACTCGATGTCGCGTTCCCACATTGCGTCACGGGCACGATCCAGCCGGGCGCGGACGACGGCGACAAGCACCGCCATCGCAACGGCCACCGCCAGCGCCGTCACCCCCGCGACGCCGACCGCCTCGGCCACGGCCAGCCAGGTGGGGGTGGGAGGCATCACCGGGTTGCCGTCCGCGTCCACCCAGATTTCGACGGTTCCGTCGACCTTGGCCTGCTCGCTGACCGCCAGCGGTCCGACGCGGTCCCCCTTTGGCCCGGCCCACTTCGCTTGCACGACAGTCACGCCCAGCTCCTCGACCAGGGCGTCGGTGACCGTTGCCCGCACGCGGTGCCGGTCGTGCGCCTCCTGGATGTACACCCGGTCCCGCGCGCCGTAGGTCACCGCGCCCGCCACGCCGGCGACGGGAACGGCGATCAGGGACACGGCCAGCGCGACCAGGACGACCAACGCTTCGATGCGATCCGAGCGGCGGAGCAAGGGGTTGCGGCCGAAAACGCGTGCCACCCGCCAGCGGCGTGGGTTGAAGGTGAACGTGTCCATGGTGTCCTCTGCGCCGCAACGATTTCGCCGGTTCAGAGGGCGACCCGGTGTTCGTGATCGGCCATCCACTCGACGAAGTCTCCCAGTTCGCGCCGCGGCGTGGCGGGCAACGGGTCCGCGTTGATCGGCGCCCACCCCACCCGTAGCAGCATCTGGGGGTAGTTGCTGTCACCGAAGATGTCGGATTGAACCGCCGCGCGTGTTCCGGGTGACTCCAACGGTTCGGTGACCGGGCAACTGACCAGGCCCAGTGACGTCGCGGTGAGCAGCACGACGCTGGTCGCCTCACCGGCGCGCAGCTGCGCCAGGCGGTCGTCGTTGCGGGTGCCCAGCGCCAGGACCACGGCGTTGTCGTCGGCCGGTGAGGAGTCGGGCGCCATCGGCAGCACGGGGCCGGCGAAGAAGCGACCGGGAATCTTGGCGGTCGAATCCGGCGCGGGCGTGTTGCGGGCGGGAACGCCTGCGACCGACGCGTAGCGGCCACTCCACGCCGTCAGCTCGGCCAGATAGTCCTGGTTCAGGTGCTCCTGGACGGATTGGGCGACGATGTTGCGCAGGTTGTCGAGGTCTTCGACCTGGCACAGCGTCACCCCGCTGCGCGCCGCCCGGGCCGCCATCAGCGCGACGTCGCCCACCGGCACCGGCCACGAGCTGTAGTTGCGCCGGTCGGTCCGGCGCCGCGGGATGGCAGCGGCCATCGCGATGTCCACGGAGTCGGCCCGGTGCGGCGAAAGTTCAATCGCGGCAAGGTGGCTGGGGTCGGCGGGATTCGGGAACCGGGTCACCTTGGAGAGCCAGCCGACGGCCGCCAGCGCGACGACGCAGTGATGCAGCGCCGCACCGCAACTCAGCATCAGGTCCCGGCCGTCCGGGTCGATGTTGGGCAGCTGCCGGCTGTCATCGGAGTACAGATGCAGGCTCGCCGCGTCGACCCGCCACCGCCAGGGCTGGGAGTTGTGCACCGAGGGCGCCCGAGAGGCCAAACTCAGGACCGTCCGGACCGTGCCGGCATCCGGAAAGCGGGTGTTCATGGGTCGTTCCCCTTCGGTATTGCGTCTTCCTATTTACGATTGCGGATCGCCGCTCGTCCCACGAGGGCACGACGGCTCTAAGCGGAGGGACTTTGGGCCAATCGCGCAGCTAGGCGGCCGGTGCGATGGCCACATCGATCGACAGCTGATCGCCGATGGCATAGGCCGCCGACCAGTCGCCGACGCAGGCTGCCCTCGCCAGCTCGTCGACCAGGGGGCTGTGGGCGCCCAGCTCCGCCAGCCACGCCGCCACGATGGGTGCGATCTCGTGGCCCGGGACCCGGACGGTGCGGTCGCCGTGGAGACGATCGGTGACGCGGTAGATCGTCGCCGTCGGTACGGCCCGCAGCTGGTGCCGTTGTCTTGCGAACCTCATCACGCCCTCCTCGATCGAGCTTGGAATACATCCGACCACTTCCCCGGTGCGCTTCGTCAGGGCCGAACGCAACCGGGCCGCAAGTGCTTCAGTCGTGCTTTCGAGGATGCGGAGGTCCCGCGGGGGTAGGGCCGTTGGTCACCGCGCCGCGCGCCGCGAACGCGCCCGCGATCGAGGTGGCGGCGATCGTCAACAGCGCGCCGAACATCAGCGCCGACGCTTCGCCCGCGACCAGGAGGTGTTCCTCGGTGCCGATGGTCGCCGCGGCCACCGGCACCCCGAGCTGTGCGGCCGACAGCACCGCCAGGGTCAGCGGTTGGCCGAGCAGCCTGCCTGCGCAGTGCGCGAGCACGGCGCCGAGGCCCAGCCCCGCGCCGAGCAGGATGAGTTTCGGGTGCGAACCCAGCTCGCGCACCTGCAGCGAAGCGCCCAGCCAGACGAAGAACAGCGGGCTGAAGAAACCCTCGGTGATGCCGAAGAGCTGACGCGCCAACCGTCGCGGTTCGCCGACCATGCCGACCACCAGGCCCACCGCGAAGCCCGCCAGCATGACGGACACGCGCGCGCTCACGGCGAGCGCCGCCAGGGCGAAGAGCACGATGAGGTTGGTCCGCAGCTCCAGCGCGAACCGGCGCTTCTCGGAGTAGGCGTGCAGGCGGTGGCGCCAGCCGTCGGATCGCCGCAGCACCACGTACAACACCACCGCGCAGCCCGCCACCGCCAGCGCGCCCAGCGCGGCCGTCGGCGCGTGCCGCAGGTCAATCACCAACGGCAGCAGCACGATACACGCGGCGTCCGCGACCGCGATCTGGGCGGTCACGGCGATCACCTGCGGCCCTTGCACTTTCAGCGAGTCGATCACCGGCAGCGCCAGGGCCGCCGACGACGAGGCCATCAGGACCGCGTACATCGCCGCGTGCCCGGTTCCGAAGGCCGCCGCCAGGCCGACACCCAGCGCCGCCGCGACGGCGCCGGCCAGTCCCGCGCGCCCCAGCGCCCGGGGCAGCGACGAGCGCAGCGCGCCGGCGCGCACCGGGACGTGCGTGCCGACGACGAACATGACCAGTGCGAAGCCGATGTTGGCGAGCAACTGGAACGTCGGGTTGGTGACGTCGACGAGGCCGAGGCCGGTTCGCCCGACGACCAGGCCCGCGATCAGCTCACCGATGATCACCGGGATCCGCAGGCGCGGCAGCGCGGCCAGCAGCGGGCCGGCCAGTCCGATGGCGGTCAGCAGCGCCAGGGTGTGGAAGCCAAACCCGGCCACGTCAACAGTCCCTGCCCGCCAGCACGAAGTTATTCTGCATTCTTCGCGCCGCAGTCCTAGGGATTGATCGTGTTGTCCCCCACTTGGCGCCCCCAGACGTACTCGATCGCGTACGGCGAGCCGGTGTCGAGATGGTTGTACGGCGCGATGCTGTTCCCGGTGTCCATCACCAATTCCGGTGCAGGCCACAGGTGACGGGTGATGGGCTGCCAGCACCCCGGGGCGCCGCCCGGGCCGCCGCGCGCGTTCACCCGCGGCAGGTTCTCGGGGTAGGTGTACGGGTTCGGCGCGCCGCCGACGACACCGGCGAGGCCGCCGACCAGGCTGGCGATCGTGGCCACCGCCGACACGGGGTTGGCCAGCAGCCCGAGCCCGGACAGCGCCTCGGTGTTCATGTTCAGCGAGTAGCCGTTGAATCCGCCCTCGGACGCACCGGTGAGGGGCACGACGTCGTGGTAGTTGCGCAGCGTGCAGTAGATCGCCGGGCTGTAGGTGTCCAGCAGCTGCGCGGTCGGCACCAGGTCCTGCGCGCCCCGGGCGAGGTACGGGCCGCCCTTGCTGAAGATGTCGGCGCCGGTGTTGCCGAACCCGGCCGCCGACAACAACGCCTGATCCAAGTCCTTCTGCTGTTGATTGATGGTCCGCGAGGTGATCACCGCGTTGTTCAGGAAATCGAACAGATCGGGTGCCGCGTCGGCGTAGGTGTCGCCCAGCCCGGCCAGCAGCTGGATGTCGCGCCGCGCCTGCGGCATCTGCGGATTGACGTCGTCGAGGACCGCGTTGGCGTTGACCACCGACTGGCCGAATTTGTCGCCGAGGCCGGTCAGCGCCTGGGCGGCCGCGCTCAGCGTCAGGTTGAGTTTGACCGGATCGACCTTCTCGTTGATCGACACGATCGTCTGGAACAGCGTGTTGATCTCGGTGGTCACCGACCGCGCGTCGATCACCGTGCGCGGGTTGATCCGTTGCGGCGACGGGTTTTCCGGTGCGGTCAACGACACGTATTTGCCGCCGAACACCGTGGTCGCCTTGATGTCGGCGTTCACATTGGCCGGGATGAGCGACAAATAGCGCGGATACACCTCGAGCGTGAACTTGGCGGCCGGCTTGCCGTCCCGAACGGTCTCGGAGATGTTGCCGACGCGGCCGATCTCGACCCCGTTGTAGGTGACCTTCGAGCCGGGATCCATCACCAGCCCGGCCCGCGACGCCAGCATCGTCAGCTTCGTCTTCGCGGTGAAGCCGCCGCGGAACTGGACATACACCAGGGTGAAAACGATGGCCAGGATCACCAGCACGCCGACCGCGATCCACCGGTACGGCGGTAGGCGCTGGGAATTGATCTGCACCGGGGAAGACGTCGCCACCAATGCCCCTTACGTCTGCGCCGAGCGTCCCGGTGCCGCGGCGATCCTTCCCCCTGTCAGGGGCCTGCACACACATGCAATAACGAAGCCCACAAAATGTACCGTGGCGTCCCGCGATATGCGAACCGGCGTTCGCAGAATGGCGGTCGGACCCGGCGGCGGCAGCCAAGCGCGGAAAAGGCGCTACAGCAATCCAATCGGCCGTCGCGGCGCTGACCCGATCGCCTAACCGGCCTTGTCAGGCGTCGGGGTCTGCTGGACGGCGAGCGCGGTGCGCCGCCGGAGGAATTGGGCGAAGTACTCGTTGCGATCGGGCTGCAGAATTCCGTTCAGGAGGAGGGTCCAGCACTTCTGCAGGTCGTGTAAGAAACGTTCGGGTTCATCGAGACTGCTCGTTTTTCGCAGCCCCATGTGCGCGGACAGCATCATCCGGGCCAGGTCCTCGGGGGCGCAGTCGTCATCGATGTCACCCTCGGCGATGGCCTGCTCAACGATCGCCGCCAGCGCTTTGATCCATTGGCCGAACAGATTCTGATGGCGTGCTTCGGATTGCCCCACCGTTTCGACCAGGTTCAACGCCGCCCTGAACAGGTCCGACTTGAGGTCCTGGACGGCCACCAGAAACGAAAAGTCGATGAGGGTCTCCAAGCCTGAAAGCCCTCGGGTCTGCAGGCCATGCAGGGCGAGAGGCACCGCGGCCGTTTGCTCGTCGATCATCGCGAGCGCCAGCGCATGCTTGGAGGTGAAGTGGAAATACAGGGCGCCTTTGGTCAGCCCGGCCTCGGCGAGAATGTCGTCGAGACCAACCTCGTGGTATGGCCGCCGGGCAAACTGCTGCGAGGCGGCCCGAATGATCTGCCGCCGAGTCGCATCGGCGGAGGGGCTCACCACGGCTGGCGTGTGTGGCCGGGCAACGCCACAAGCGGCTGCAATGCCGACAAATCGCCTCCCCTGCGCAGATAAGCAGCTCGATTAAACGGTAACCGCTGAAAGCCGGGCTGTGCGTCGCGCCCACCCGTACTTCTCGCTTCGCTACCCGAACGGGTGGCGGGATTCTTCACAGACGGCAGCGCGGAGCGCCTCAGTACACTAAGCGCCACGGAATGCCCAGGCTCGAGGCGAGGCGATTGGGATGCAGACGGGAGCGCAACCGACGCAGGTCGTGGCGACCAGGGTGCAAGCCCCGACCTATGACGACGGCCTGGTTCCCCGCGCGCGGCTCATCGAATTGCTGCGGTCCGGCCGCGCGAAGCGGTTGGCGTTGATCCACGCCCCGGCCGGCTTCGGGAAGACAACCCTGGCCGTGCAGTGGCAGCGGGTGCTCCTCGCCGAGGGCGTCCCGGTGGCGTGGCTCAGCCTGGACCGCGACGACAACGACGTGGTGTCCTTCCTGGCGCACCTCATCGAGGCGGTACGACGGGTCGAGCCGTCGATGGCCGCCAATCTCAGCGATCTGCTCGAACAGCACACGGGCCACGCTCGGCGCTACGTGCTGGCCGAACTCGTCAACCGGATCGCCGAACGCCGCCGGCCGCTGGTGATCGTGTTGGACGACTGGCATCTCATCGACAGTGCCGACACCGCCGCGGCATTGGACTTCCTCTTCGACACCGGGCCGGGCAATTTGCACCTGGTCATCACGAGCCGAACCCAGACGCCGGCTATCGCGAAGCTGAAAGTGCGCAACCAGGTCACCGAAGTCGACACCGCGCATCTGCGCTTCGACCCCGAAGAGTCCGCCGCCTTCTTCGGCCTGAATGCCTTGGCGCTCAACGACGACGACGTGCGCCGCCTATGGGCGAGCACCGACGGCTGGATCGCCGCCCTGCAGCTGGCCACGCTGTCGTTGCGCGGCTGCGAAGATCCGTCGGAGCTGGTCAGCGCCTTCTCCGGTCGTCACCGCTCCATCGGCGACTATCTGGCCCAAAACGTCCTCAACGCCTTGCCGCCCGACTTGCTCGACGTCCTGCTGGCCACCTCCATATGCGATCGCCTCTGCGGAGAGCTCACTTCCGCCCTCAGCGGTCAGCCGCGCGGGCAGACGATCCTCGAAGAACTCGAGCACCGCAACATGTTCCTGCGGCCACTCGACGACGACCGCGAGTGGTTTCGGTATCACCACCTGTTCGCCGATCACCTGCGCCGACGGCTGGAACGTGACTATCCAGAGCGGGTGGCCGACTTGCACCGCACCGCATCGACCTGGTTTGCCGACCACGGGCTGCTCGGCGAGGCGGTGACGCACGCAATCGCCGCGGGCGATGCCGAGGGGGCGGTGGATCTGGTGGAACGCCACGCAATGCCCCTGGTGGAACACAGCCGGATGGCGACGCTGCTCGGGCTGGTCAACAAGCTGCCCAAGACGTTGCTGGCCAGTCGGCCGAACCTGCAGATCGCCATCGCGTGGGCCCATTGCCTGCTGCACCAGGCCCCGGAGGTGCAGGTCGCCCTCGACCACGTTCGCGCCGCGGCGCCCTCGGCCACCGACGGTTTCGGCGCAGGCGTCCTCGGCGAGGCCGACGTGGTGCAGGCCTGCACGGACGTCTACGGCGATCGCATCGACCGCGCC
>NZ_LZIX01000135.1:0-11699 GCF_001666955.1 Mycobacterium sp. E735
CGATAGCTTCTTGCCGATCAACGCCTGGCCGAGCATCTCGCGGAGCTGGGACAGCTGGTGGTCGTCGATGACGTCGCCGAGTTCGACGATGCGCTGGTCCACCCGACCGGTGTCGGTGATGACCACCATCAGCAGGCGGGCCGGCGTCAGCGCGATCACTTCGAGGTGGCGCACGGTGGACGACGTCAGCGTCGGGTACTGCACCACGGCGACCTGGCGGGTCAGTTGGGCCAGCAGTCGCACCGCCCGGCGCAGCACGTCGTCCAGGTCGACGCCGGACTCCAGGAAGCTCAGGATCGCGCTGCGCTCGGCGGAGGACAACGGCTTGACGTCGTGGAGCCGGTCGACGAACTCGCGGTAGCCCTTCTCGGTCGGCACGCGCCCGGAGCTGGTGTGCGGCTGGGTGATGTACCCCTCGGCCTCCAGAACCGCCATGTCGTTGCGCACGGTGGCGGACGAGACGCCCAGGTTATGACGCTCCACCAGCGTCTTGGAACCGATGGGCTCCTTGGTGGCAACGAAATCGGCGACGATGGCACGCAACACCTCGAAACGCCGATCGTCGGCACTTCCCACTCGTTGTCACCTCCCTGCACCGCGCTGACCGGGTCCATTTTACGGGTCTCGAGCCGCGCCAACGGTTACCAGCGGGCCGTCGGCGGCGGGCAGTCGGCGGCACCCGCAACGATTACCGACGCTTCGGCGCTGGCGACCCTTCGTCCGGTTAGCCTTTCCAGCATGAACCGGTCCGGTGATCGCGACGCGTCGGGGAAGATCGGGCGATGATTTTCAAGGGCGTGCGCGACGGCAAGCCATACCCCGAGCATGGGCTGTCCTACCGGGATTGGGCCCAGATTCCGCCGCAGCAGATCCGGCTCGACGAATTGGTCACCACGACCACGGTGCTCGCCCTGGACCGCCTGCTGTCGGAGGACTCCACGTTCTACGGCGACCTGTTTCCGCACGCGGTGCGGTGGAAGGGCGTCACCTATCTCGAAGACGGCCTGCACCGGGCGGTCCGCGCGGCTCTGCGGAACCGCACGGTGCTGCACGCGCGGATCTTCGACATGGACATGGCGCCGGGGCCGCCGCGGTAGCCGGTCACGTTTGCGCACCGCCGGGTGTCGACTTGGTGAGGACGACATTCAAGGAGGACCGCCATGCCTCGGCTGCAAGGAGTCTCGGACCGTGACGCCGGTCTGGGCGCCAAGATCGCCTTCTTCTTCACCAAACGCAAGCTGGCCCAGATGACCGGGCTCGAAACGGCCGGGATGCTGGAACCGCTGCGGATGTACGCGCACATCCCCCGGCTGCTCAACGCGTACGGCAGGCTCGAGCAGGCCGAGTCGAAGCTGGACATCCTGCGCCCCCGCGACCGTGCGCTCGCGGAACTCAAGGCGGCGACGACGGTGCACTGCGAGTACTGCATCGACCTGGGTTCGCAGATCGCCCGCCGGTGGGGCATCACCGACGAGGAACTGCTCGCGATGGCCGATTATCGGAACGCCGCGTGCTTCTCCGACGTCGACAAGCTGATCCTCGAGTACGCCACCGCGATCAGCCGCACCCCCGTCGAGGTCAGCGACGAGCTTTTCGATGCGCTGCGCGGGCATTTCGACACCGCCCAACTCGTCGGGCTCACCCACGTCATCACGCTGGGCAACCTGCGGGCCCGCTTCAACCTCGCGCTCGGTATCGGCTCGTCCGGCTTCTCGGGCGACCGGGTCTGCGCCCTGCCGGAAACCCACGGTGACACGTGACCGTCGCTGCGTCGGTGACGGCGCGTTTCGAGGCGGCGCGGCCGCAGCTGGGCGCCATCGCCTACCGCATGCTGGGCTCGATCGACGACGCCCAGGACGCCGTGCAGGAGGCGTGGCTGCGGCTGAGCGGAAGCCACGCCGACGGGATCGCCAATCTGGACGCCTGGCTGACCACCGTGGTGGCCCGCATCTGTTTGAACATGCTCCGCGACCGCCGGGCCCGCGGACGGGAGGACCTGGCCGCCGTCCTGCCGGACCCGATCGTGGAAGCCGACGGCGAGTTCGACCCCGAACACCGGGCGATGCTCGCCGACGCGGTCGGGCTGGCGTTGTTCGTGGTGCTGGATACGTTGCCGCCCGAGCAGCGCCTGGCGTTTGTGCTGCACGACGCGTTCGCCGTGCCGTTCGACCAGATCGCGCCCATCGTCGGCCGCACGCCGGAGGCCACCCGCAAGCTGGCCAGCCGGGCGCGCCGGCGGATCGAACAGGCCGACCCGTCCCCCGACGGCGACGCGACCGCCCAGCGGGAGGCCGTCGACGCGTTCTTCGCGGCGGGCCGCAGCGGCGACTTCGACCGCCTGGTCGCGGTGCTGGATCCCGAGGTGGTGCTGCGCGGGGACTTCGGCCGCGGCACCCCCGGCTTCCGCGCCGAGGGTGCACCCACCGTGGCCAAGCTGGCCCGCAGCTATGCGGGCCCGGACCGCGAGGTGCGCGCCGCGACAGTCAACGGGGCGGCCGGCGCGGTGATCTTCGTCGCCGGGCAGGCGACGGCGATCATGGGATTCGTCGTGCGCGACGGCCTGATCGCCTCGATCGACGTGCTGGCCGACCCCGTCCGCATCGCGCGGTTAGACCTGCGCGCCGATCACTGACCGGCGGCTTGCAGCAACTCCATCGCCGACGCCCGCGACAACACCCAGCCGCCCTGGTTGACGAACGTGACGTTCTGCGTGACCGGTGACGTCAGCTTCGGGCCGGAGACCGCGACGTCAGCCGTGGCCGAGCCGGCCGCGGCCGGCTGGATGTTCGTGACACCGAACGACAGGGGCAGGTCGCCGTTCTTGGCCGCCTTCTGCAGCTTCTTGTCGGCGACGTGCGCCTCGATGCCACTGATGCCGCCCTGAACCAGGTTGCTCTTGCTGGCGAACGAGACGCTCGGGTCGGCCAGGCTGTTCAGCACGCCGGTCAGCTGATCGGCGGTCGGCAGGTCGGCGGCCGCAACCGGAGCCGGATCCTGCGGTAACGGCGCACCGATCGCTGCGAGCCGCACCTGGTCCATCGAAGGCGCGATGGAGACCGCGCCGGCGGCCGCACCCCCGATGACGGCGAATGCTGCCGCGCTGGTGGCGAGCAACTTGACGGCTTTCATGGTTCCCCCTTCGACGGGCGCGCCTGGTGAAACGGATCCACGCATCTGGCGTGGTGTCAACGCGCCTGCTACTCCTGTTGATTCGCCTGGCGGCATGGCTACGTTACGGCCACGCCATGTGAAGACAACAGGCGGAACCTGTGCCCCAGCTGTGTGGCGGCCCAGAATTGCGGCCGGCTAGTTGGTCGCGGTCGCGGCCTGGATCAGGGCGATGGCGGCGTCGTGCTGCAGGACCCAGTTGCCGCCCTGATTGACGAACACCAGGTGCTTTTCCACCGGCCCGGCGAACTTCGGACCCGAGATCGCCACGTCGGCCTGGGCCATGTTCGGGCCGGCCGGCGCGATGTTCGTCACGGCGAAGGTCTCCGGAAAGTTGCCGTTGCGGTAGGCCTTTCGCAGATCGTGATCGGCAACGTGGCCCTCGTCGGGGGTGATGCCGTTCTCCACCAGGTTGTTCTTGGTGGTGTACGAGACGCCCGGATTGGTCGCCTGGTCGCACAGGGTCGACAACTGCTCCGCGGTCGGAAGAGCGCCCGGGGCCGGCGGCGGCGGTGGCGGGTCCTGCGGGAGCGGCGCGCCGAGCGCGGCCAACCGCACCTGATCCATCGGTGCCGCGACGAAAACGCCACCGCCGGCTCCCCCTAAGACGGCGAACGCCGCCACGCCGGTGGCAATACTCTTCATGGTTTTCACGGTTCCCCCTTCGATACGCATGCACCATGGCGGGATCTCAGCGATCTTGTCCCCCACACGGTTCCGCGTGACCACGGTTAGTAGGTGTAAGTGTGCCTGGTGTGACCGGCGATTGTGTCTCGGGCCGGTCACGGTACGGCGACGCTACGGCCGCGCACCGCCCGCCCGTTACGAGCGTCGCTCGATCGATTCCCGGAGACTCTTCGGCCGGATGTCGGTCCAGTTCTGCTCGATGTAGTCGAGGCACTCCGCGCGGCTCGCCTCGCCGTAGACCACGCGCCACCCCGCCGGCTTGTCGGCGAAGCTCGGCCACAGGCTGTGTTGATCCTCGTCGTTGACGAGGACGAAGAAGGTGCCGTTCTCGTCATCGAAGGGGTTGATGCTCATCGCGTCTCCTTGTCGTGTGCTGGGGCGGGCCCACCGAACCCACCGTGGATCCCAATACCCGGTCTGACAACAATCCCAAGCAGCTGAGGTTGGGAAATCCCGGCCCCTGCGTCAGACCGGAGAGGTTGGGCAGGAACAACTTGGGTGCGACGTCGGTGACGGCCAGGTCGTGGCCGATCGCCTCCTGCAGGCTGTCGGCGGTCAGCGGTCCGCCCAGGCCGAGCTCCAACAGGTCCAGCACGTCCTGGCCGAACAACGACGTGAACCACAGCGAGTCGGCGCCAGAACCGTCGATGACGAGGTCGAAACCGTGCACCGTCTCGAGGTTCTCGCTGCCGCGGTTGGTGGACAGGGTCAGTCGGATCTGCCCGTCGCGGCCCACCGCGTGGGCCACCCGGCCCCGCAGATGGCGGATGCGGTCGTCGGCCAGCAGGGCCTCCTGCACGTTCGCCGAGAAGACCCCGCGGTCGGTGCGGGCCAGCGCGTCGCGGCGTTCGGCCAGCGTCAGCGCGCTCCAATCGGTGGGGTCGGAGAACAGCGAGTTCTCGAAGAAGCTCTCCCCGCGGGTGAACAGCGTCACCTGCGGCGAGATGACGGTGATGGTTGAAACCCGGTGCCGGAACAGCTCGTTGAGCATCGACGCCGCGGTCTCGCCGCCGCCGATCACCGCCACGCGCTCGGCGCTGATCCGGTCGTGACCCGCGGCGCGGTCCCAGAACTGGGCGATCGACAGCATGCGCGGATTGCCGGGCAGCAAGGATTTCTCGGCCTGACCGGGCCCGGTGATCATCAGGGCGTCGGCTTGCACGGTCGTCTCGTGGGTGTGCAGCGTCCACTGGTCCCCGCTCACGGCCAGCCGTTCCACCTCACCGTGCACCACGTTGAGGCCGATCCGGTCGGCCACCCAGCCCAGGTATTGGCTCCACTTGCGATGGGTCGGCGCCGGGCGGCCGCGGTCGATCCACTCGGCGAACGACGCCGTGGCGATCAAATAGGACTGCCAGCTATAGCGGGTCATCCGCTCGTCGAGTTCGGCGTTGCGGCGGGGCACCAGTGCCGAGCGGTAGGGGAACCCGACATCCTTCTCCGGGCTGGTGCCCAGCCGGTGCGCGCCGTCGGTCCAGCCGCCGCTCGCCTGCCAGTTCGCCGCCACGCCGATACGTTCGACGGCGATCACCTCGGGGGCGTCGACACCCATGTCCCGCAGCACGGAAGCCTTGGCCGCGACGGCGACCGCCTTGGCTCCCGCGCCGAGGATCGCAAGTGTGCTCATGGGGCCATCTCCCGTAGCGATTCGATCCAAAGATGTTGCAGCTCGGCGACATCGGCGTCACTGAGAATGTCGGGCAGCGTGCGCCACTGCGCGGCCAGCACCCGCTGCCCGTCGAAGGTGAGCATGGCGGCCACGATGGTGAGCTCGTGGCGGACCGCGAGATCGGGTTCGGGCTGTGGCGACACCCCGGCCAGCAGCTCCCGCTCCAGCGTCAACGCGGTGCCGCCGTGGGCATGGGCGGCTCCGATGTAGTTCAGCAGCAGTTGCGGCCGGCGCAGCGGGGCGAGTCGCTCGGCGGTGTCGGTGCGCAGGTAGCGCAGCAACCCGTAGTCCAGCCCATCGCCCGGGATCGTCGCCAGCAGCTCCCCCGCGCCTCGTGGGCCCGTCGACGTCACCCGAATCGGGTAGATGGAGCTCAACAGCCCGACGGTGTCGCCGGTATCGATGCTGCGCGTGCCCGTGCCGTCGACGAGACCGTCGGCGCGCCCGTGTGTTTCGAGCGCCAGCAGGGGCGGTGGCGTGGCCTGGTCGCGCGAGCGCCGCCACCGCGTCACCGTCGCCGCCGTGGCGGCGATCAACAGGTGGGGCATCGGCAGGCCCGAGCCCAGTAACCGGCGGGTGAGGTCGGCGTCGGTGGCGATCATGCGGACGTCCAGATCGCGGGCGCGGTCGCGACGCGGATCGACCCGCCGGGCGCCGAGGTCGGGATCGTCGCCGTCGGACTGGGCGGCCCAGAACTGCACGGTGTCCAGTCGGTGAGCGCGCTCGATGAGGGCGGCGGCCCAGCGCCGGTAGCTGGTGTGTTCGCGGATCGGCGCGGGCGCACGCCCGGTGGTCAAAGCCGTTAGGGCGGAGTCCAATTCGCCGAGGACGACCCGCCAGGACGCCGGGTCCATCGCAAGGACATGGGCGGCCAGCAGCAGGACGCTCGGCCCGGCCGGGGGCCGAAGCCATACCGCGGCCAGCATCGTCCCCCGCTCCGGGTCGAGGCGGTCGACGGCCCCGGCCGCGTAGGCGGGGATCACCGCTCGCAGATCGTCGGAGGTCGCAACCTCGTCGATGAGTCCGGTGTGGGTGTCCGGTGCCGAAACCAGGGTCATGGCGGCCCGGTCCAGGCGGGAGCGCAGCACCTCGTGGGCGTTCACGATGCCGGCCAGCGCGGCGTCCAGTTGTTCGCGGGTGACGTTGTCGGGCAGCCGGATGGCCTCGGTCTGCGCCAGGCGGCGCGGCTCACCGAATTCGTAGAGCCATCGTCCGTTGGGCAACACCGGCATGGGTCCGGTGTCCTCTTCGGCATCGCTTGCGGCAGAGTACGTTTCGGAGTCGATCGCCTCCGCTAATTCGCGGATGTTGGCGCACTCGAGGACGAGCCTGGCGCGCAGGGCAATTCCCCGCGCCCGGGTCGCCTGGACCACCGACAGGGCCGTGATGCTGTCCAAACCCAGCTGCAGGAAATCCGCGGAGACGTCGACTCGCGGCTGGTGGAGCAGCTCCGAAAGCACTTCGGCCAGTGCGGCTTCGGTCGGCGTTGCGGGGGCGGCCTCGGCGGGATCCGGCTCGTTGGCGTCGAAGGCGCTGAGCGCGGCCTCGTCCAGCTTGCCGTTGACCGTCAAGGGGATCTCGTCGACCGCGAGGATGCGCTGAGGGATCATGTAGCGCGGCAACCGGGTGCCGAGCATCGTACGTAGCTCGGCCGCCGTCGGCGGCCGGGGCGCCGCTTCGGCGACGACCACGTAGGCCGTCAGCAGCGCGACCCCATGGCGCCGGCGCACCACGACCCCCGCTCGCCGGACGGCGGGATGCGATTCGAGCGCGGCCGCGATCTCGCCCGGCTCGACGCGGTAGCCGCGGATCTTGACCTGAGCGTCGGCGCGGCCCACGTATACCAGCGAGCCGTCGGGGGCCCGACGCACCAAATCGCCAGTGCGGTACATGCGTTCGCCGGTCGCGAACGGGTCGGCGACGAACCGCTGCCCGGTTTGGGCGGCGCGGCCCAGATAACCGCGGGCCAGCTGGGCGCCGGCGAGATACAGCTCGCCCGTCACGCCGCCCGGAACCGGTCGCAGCGCGGAGTCCAGCACGTAGCCGCGCGTGTACGCGGTCGGCCGCCCGATCGACGGGTCGTCATGCTCGGCGATGGCGGCGACCACCGCCTCGACCGTCGTTTCGGTGGGGCCATAGCAGTTGTGGGCCGCCATGCCGGTGCGCGCGCACTCGGCGCGGATGAGGTTCCAGTCGGGCTTGCCGAGCGCTTCCCCGCCCAGGGCCAGCACCGCCAGCGGCACCGTGCTCAGCAAACCGCATGCCGCGAGTTGGGCAAACATCGACGGGGTGGTGTCGATCATGTCGATGCGGTGCTCGGCGATCGCCTCGACCAGCGCCTCGGCATCGGTCTGCGTGTGCTCGTCGACGACGTGCACGGCGTGACCGTCGAGCAGCGCGACCAACGGCTGCCAGGCGGCGTCGAACGCGAACGACCACGCGTGCGCGATGCGCAGCGGCCGGCCCAGCCGGTCGGCCGCCGGGCGCAGCACGTTGTCCAGGTGGTCGTCGGCGTATGCGCTTACGGCTGCGTGAGTTCCGATGACTCCCTTGGGTTCTCCGGTGGTACCCGACGTGAAGACGACGTAGGCGGCTTGCCCGGGCGACACTTCGACCGGGTGGAAGCCCGCGCCCGGCGGTTCGCCGGCCAGCGGCGACTCCTCGTCGAGCACGATCGCGGCGCCGGATTGACGCAGGATCGATTCCACCCGTTCCGGGGGTGTTGTCGGCTCCATGGGCACGCACATGCCGCCGGCCTTGAGCACGGCCAGCATCGCGACGATGTAGTGCGGTCCCCGGGAAAGCCGAATGGCCACCGGGCTTTCGGGCCGCACGCCGCGGTCCGCGAGGCGGGCGGCCAGGCCGTTGGCGAGGGCGTCCAGTTCGCGGTAGCTCATCGTGCCGCCCGCCCAGCTGATCGCGAGGTTGTCCGGGGTCTTGGCAACGACGTCGGCGAACCTCGTGTGGATGCCGACCGCAGACGGGGCGGGCGGGGCCGCGGCGCGCGGCGGGGCCGCCTCGTCGTCGAAGAGAACGCTCACCTGGCGCAGCGGCCGGTCCCAATCCCGCAGCAGCCGTTCGGCGGCGGTCAGCACCCGCCGGCCGAAGGCCGCGGCGGGAATGGCGCCCAGCGCACCGTCGATCACTTCGACCAGCACCACCAGTTCGCCGCCTTCGATGTGCGCGGCGACGGTGATCGGGAAATGTGACAGGGTTTGCAGGGTGGACGGCCGGAATGTCGCACCGCCTGCGGTCAATTCGACGCCCGCGGCCAGTCCGTCCAGGGGGAAGTTCTCGTAGACCAGCAGGGTGTCGAACATCTCCCCGACGCCGCCGAGCGCGCGCAGTTGGGCGTGCCCGAGGTAGCCGTGCTCACGCAGCAACGCGGCGTCACGCTGCACCGCGCGACATTGCTCGCCGACGCTTGCGGCCGGGTCGAGCCGCACCCGCATGGGAACGGTGTTGATGAACAGCCCGATCATGGTCTCCACGCCGGTCAGTTCGGGCGGCCGGCCGGAGATGGTGACCCCGAAGACCACGTCGTGGGTGTCGGTCAGCCTGGACAACACTAGCGCCCACGCCATTTGCATCAGCGTGTTGACGGTGATCCCGCGCGATCGCGTCCCGTCGACCAGTCGGGCGGTCGCCGCGCCCGGCAGCCGCAGTTCGGTGGTGCGGGGCAACCCGGCGCGCCGGTCCTCGCCCGAGCCGAGCGCCGCCGACAGCAGGGTGGGGCCCGGAAGGCCGGCCAGGTGCTCCCGCCAGACCCGTTGACCGGCTTGCAGATCGCGGCCGGCCAGCCAGCCGATGTAGTCGCGGTAGGGCCGCGGTGTGGCGGGCAACGCGGACACGTCCCCGCCGGCCCGATACAGAGTCATCATCTCGTTGACGAACACCGGCATCGACCAGCCGTCGATCACGATGTGGTGGGCGGTGAGCACCAAACGCCATCGAGAGCAAGGCAATTCGATGAGCAGGAAGCGGATGGCCGGCCCGCGCTCCAGATCGAACGGGCGCCGGCGTTCACCGGTCTCCAGCGCCTGCACATCCTCGGGCGCCGCGGCGACGGTGCGCCACGGCAGGTCGACCCTGGACGGCACGATCTGGACCGGGTGGGCGATCCCTCGGCTGAAGAAGCTGGCCCGCAGATTGGGGTGCCGCCTCAACATCTTTGTCGCGCAATCACGTAGCAGCGCGACGTCGAGCGCACCGGAGATGTCGGCGGCCATGCCGATCACGTACGGGTCGTCGGCGTCGCCGTCGGCGAATTCGGCGAGCGTGGTCAGCGAATACAAGCCCTCCTGCAGCGGGCTCAGTGCCATCACGTCCTCGATGTCGGGCGCGACATCCTTGGTGGCCGTCATGGCGTACCGTCGCGCGACGACCAGAGCTGCGTCACCGCAACCAAGTCGTCGGCCGAAAGGCCGGACGTGCTCATCGGCTCGAACCGGTCGTCGGCGTGCTCGGTGTCGTTCTGCCCGTCGAGAGCGGCCGCCAGCTGCTGCACCGTCGGGTTCTCGAAGATCATCCGCGGGCTGACCCCCAGGCCGGCGGCCCGTGCGCGCGCGGCGAGCTGCACCGACAGGATGCTGTCCCCACCCAGCGCGAAGAAGTCGTCGAAGCGGCCAACCTCGGGCGTCGACAGCAGCTCGGCGAACACCTTGGCCAGCGCACGTTCGGTGTCGGTGCGTGACGGCTCCGTTTGTCCGCTGGTGGTGACGGACGGCCGCGGCAGCCCGGGCCGATTCAGCTTGCCCGACTCGGTCTTGGGTAGCGCGTCCAGGACGGTCAACGACGACGGGATCATATAGCCGGGCAGCGTCGCGCCGATGGCGGCGCGCACCTCCGATGCGAACGAGGCCTTCTGCGCGTCGTCGACCATTGGCCGTTGCGGCACAACGTATCCGGCCAGGGAGGTGCCGCCGTTCACCTCCCAGGTGCGTGCGGCGGCGGCGGCGACCCCGTCGACCGCCGCCAGCGCAGCCTCGACCTCGGCCAGCTCCACCCGGAAACCGCGCACCTGGACCTGGTGGTCGGTCCGTCCGACGAATTCCAGTTGGCCGTCCTCGGTCCAGCGGGCGAGGTCGCCACTGCGGTACAGACGTGAACCCGGTTCGAGTGCAAAGGGATCGGCGACGAACCGGGTGGCGGTCAGCCCTGGGCGTTTCCAGTAGCCCCGCGCCAGTTGATCGCCGGCGTAATACAGTTCGCCCACGACGCCGACCGGCACCGCCCGCAGCCCGTCGTCGAGCAGGTAGGCGGCCGCCCCGGGAACCGGCTTGCCCACGAGCGGATTCGGCGGTGCCAGCCGCCCGCGGGATACCGCGCCGGACGTCTCGGTGGAGCCGATGTTGTTCAACAGCTCGATCTCCGCGCCGCCGCACACGGCCACCAGCCGTCGTAGCAGCGACGCGCTCACCGGTTCCCCGCCGCACACCAGTCTGGACAGCCCCCGCACCGCGTCGGGCCGGCTGTCCACCAGTGCGGAGACCAGGCTGGGCACCGCCGTCACCTGCGCGACCCCGTGCCGACTCATCAAGTCGCCGAGGGCTTCCGGGTCGCGGTGCTCGGCATCGTCGGCGAGGATCATCGTCGCCCCCGCCGCCAGGCCGGCCAGCATCTCCATGCCACCCTCGAGGAACGTGATCGAGGCCTGCGCCAGCCGCACGTCCTCCGTCCTGGGCGGGTAGTGCCGCAGCTGCCAGTCCAGCCGGGCCGCCATCGACCGATGGGTGCCCAGCGCGCCTTTCGGCTTGCCCGTGGATCCGGACGTGAAGACCAGGAACATCGGGTCGTCGGGGTGCGGCGGCGGCAGTTCCCGCCGAGCGGCATCTCCGTTCTCCAGCGCGGCCCGCACCTGCGCGTCGTCGAGCGAAATGACGGCCACGCCCGCTACGTCGGGGATGGTGTCCGCCGCTTCGGCCGTGGCCAGCACCACCGGCGGCCGCACGTCGTCGAGCATGAACTGCTTGCGCGCCCGCGGATAGCCCGGATCGATGGGGAAGTAACCGCCGCCCGCCTTCATGATGGCCACCAGCGCCACCACCAGGTCGATGCCGCGCCGCATCGACAGCCCGACCAACGACCCCGGCCCGACACCGCGCGCGGCAAGCAACGCCGCCAGGCGGTCCGAAAGGCGGTGCAGCGCTGGGTAATCGAGCTGCCGATCGCCGCA
>NZ_LZIX01000136.1:0-15573 GCF_001666955.1 Mycobacterium sp. E735
GTGGTGCAGCAGGGCGTGATGCCCGGCGGCATCCAGTTCGCCTATGTGTCGGCGCCCCAGGCGGCAGTCCCATTCGTGGAGATCGCGTACATAGCGCCCGAAATGAGGGCGTTTTACGACTACATCAAACAGGAGCAGCGCCAATGAGCACCGAGATTCCGGCAACGGTCAACGCGGACGACGTCACATCGTGGTCGGATGACGTTGACGTCGTGGTGGTCGGCTTCGGAATCGCGGGCGGCTGCGCCGCCGTCAGCGCCGCGGCCGCCGGGGCGCGAGTGCTGGTGCTCGAGCGCGCCGCCGTGGCGGGCGGCACGACTTCGCTTGCGGGCGGCCACTTTTACCTCGGTGGGGGCACGGCGGTCCAGCAGGCGACCGGCCACCCCGATTCGCCCGAGGAGATGTACAAGTACCTGGTCGCCGTGTCCCGGCAACCGGACCACGAGAAGATCCGGGCCTACTGCGAGGGCAGCGTCGAACATTTCGATTGGTTGGAAGACTTGGGCTTTCAGTTCGAGCGCAGCTACTTCCCCGGCAAGGCTGTCATCCAGCCCAACACCGAGGGTCTGATGTTCACCGGCAACGAGAAGGTGTGGCCCTTCCTGGAGCAGGCCGTGCCCGCGCCGCGCGGGCACAAGGTGCCGGTGCCTGGTGACACCGGGGGCGCCAGCATGGTCATCGATCTGCTGCTGAAGCGCGCCGCCAGCCTGGGCGTCCAGATCCGGTACGAGACCGGAGCCACCGAGCTCATCCTGGACGGTTCGGGTTCCGTGAGCGGTATCATGTGGAAGCACTTCGCCGAAACCGGTGCGATCAAAGCAAAGTCGGTGATCATTGCCGCCGGGGGATTCGTGATGAACCCCGAGATGGTTGCCAAGTACACGCCGAAGCTGGCCGAGAAGCCGTTCGTGCTGGGCAATACCTACGACGACGGCCTCGGCATCCGGCTGGGCGTTTCGGCAGGCGGCGCAACCGAACACATGGACCAGATCTTCATCACGGCGCCGCCCTACCCGCCGTCGATCCTGTTGACCGGCATCATCGTCAACAAGCTCGGCCAGCGTTTCGTCGCCGAAGATTCCTACCATTCGCGGACTTCCGGGTTCATCATGGACCAGCCCGACAGCGCGGCGTTCCTCATCGTCGACGAGGCGCACTTGGAGCACCCGAAGATGCCGCTGGTCCCGCTGATCGACGGCTGGGAAACCGTCCCGGAAATGGAAGCGGCGCTTGGCATTCCGGAGGGCAACCTGGTGGCAACGCTCGACCGCTACAACGCCAACGCCGCCCGCGGCGAGGACCCCGACTTTCACAAGCAGCCCGAATTCCTTGCGGCGCAGGATCAAGGCCCCTGGGGCGCGTTCGACATGTCACTGGGCAAGGCGATGTATGCCGGTTTCACGATCGGTGGTCTGGCCACGTCCGTCGACGGCGAGGTGCTGCGCGAAGACGGCACCGTCGTGCCCGGCTTGTATGCGGCCGGCGCCTGCGCCTCCAACATCGCCCAGGACGGCAAGGGCTACGCGAGCGGCACCCAACTGGGGGAGGGCTCGTTCTTCGGGCGCCGCGCCGGAGCGCACGCGGCGCACGGCGCCGGGAGCGCGCAGGAGCGTTAAGACACCGCGCCGGAGCGCGTAGGCGCTAGACGCCCGCGGGCTCCTTCTTCTCCTCCACGGGGCCCAACCGCCAGGGGCCGCCGCCGAGCAATTGCAGCTGTTGTTCGTGATGCTGCTCGACGGTGGGCCGATGACTGACGCTGACCACGACGCAGTCCGGGAGTTCGGTCCGAACCAATTGATAGAGCGCGAATTCCAGGCCCTCGTCGAGCGCGGAGGTGGCCTCGTCCAGGAAGACGGCCTTCGGTTTGGTCAGCAGGATCCGCGCGAAAGCGACCCGCTGCTGTTCGCCGGGGGAGAGCACCTTGGCCCAATCGCGCTCCTCGTCGAGCCGGTCGAGCAGGGGGGCCAGCGCGACTTTGGTGAGCACCTCCTGCAATTCGTCATCGGAAACTCCGTCCGGCGAGTTCGGATAGCACACGACGGTGCGCAAGCTGCCCAGCGGCACGTAGGGCAATTGCGAGAGGAACATCGTCGCGTTCTCGCCGTCGGGACGGCACAGGGTCCCGGACGCATACGGCCACAACTCGGCCAGGCTGCGCAGCAGCGTGGTCTTGCCCGCGCCGGAGCGCCCGGTGATCACCAGCGAGTCGCCTTCGGCCAGTTGAACATCCAGCGGATCGATCAGCCGGTCGCCGCCCGGCGTGCGCACCTCGACGTCGCGCAGCTCGACGGCCGTCTCCTCGCTCGGCTTGACCAGCATGGTCGGCAGCGCGCGGCCCTGACTGTTGGCGTCGACCAGGCCGTGCAACCGGATGATGGCCGCCCGGAAGGCGGCGAAGGCGTCGTAGTTGTTGCGGAAGAAGGACAGTGAATCGTGAATGTTGCCAAAGGCGGTCGCGCTCTGGCCGACGTCGCCGAAGTCGATCTGCCCGGCGAACAGCCGCGGCGCCTGAATCACCCACGGCAGCGGGACGATCGCCTGGGACACCGACCAGTTCCACCCGTTGAAGATGATGGTCCGGCGCACGAACTTGCGGTAGTTGTCGATGATCGGCGTGAACCGCCGCCACAGTTGCGTCCGCTCGACGCGCTCACCGCGGTAGAAGCCCACGGCCTCGGCGGCGTCGCGCAGTCGCACCAAGGCATAGCGGAACGCGGCGTTCAGTTTCTCGTTGTTGAAGCTCAGCCGGATCAGCGGATGCCCCAGCCACACCGCGACCAGCGTGGCGATGAACACGTAGACCAGGACCGTCCAGAACATCGCGCGCGGAAAGTCGACGCCGAACACGTTGAGGTTTCCCGACAGGTTCCACAGGATCGCGGCGAAGGAGATCACCGAGGCGACCGCGTTGACGGCCCCGAACAGCAAGGTGCTGCCGGTCCCGTTGGACGGGATGTTCGGGGTGCCGCCCGCGTTCGCGGTGAAGATGTCGATGTCCTGCTGGATGCGCTGGTCGGGGTTGTCGATCGTGTTGTCGATGAACAGGTCCCGGTAATAGGCCCGGCCGTCAAGCCAGTCGTCGGTGAGATGCGACGTCAGCCATATGCGCCAGGCGATGATGAACCGCTGGGTCAGGTAGATGTCGATCATGAACCGGATGACGTACAGGGTGGCCAGCACGCTGAAGATCGCGATGGACATCCAGAAGCCATGAATGCCGGACTGTTTGACCGCGTCGTCGTCGGCCGCTATGCCCTGGACCGCCTTCTGCACCGCCGTGTACAGGTCGTTGCCCTGGTAGCTGAGCAACACCGTCAGCCGGACCGAGAGCAGCACCGACAGCAACAGCACGCCGAGCATCAGCCAGACGCCGATGCTGCGCGCCCCGACGAAGTACCCGCGCGTGATCCGCCAGAACTGCCGCCCCCACGGGGTGAGATATCTGAACAGCACCAGCGCGACGAACAGACAGACGGCGCTGATCAGCCAGGCGATGGCGACCCACCGCAGGGAATCCACGGCCGCCGCCGACCAGTTGATCGAGGGCTTGAACGGCTTTGGACCCATGGTCGTTGTCTCCTCACGGTCGCGCTGGTGGACTCGGCGGGCACTTCAAATCCTCCGGCGAAGGTACCCGAAGGATCTGGATAGGCTGCGGTTATGAGCACCGACGCCATTCCCACCCAAACATTGCACGCCGGCAGGCTCATCGCGCGGCGCCTGCGGGCCAGCGGTGTAGACACCCTCTTCACGTTGTCCGGCGGCCACCTGTTCTCGGTCTACGACGGCTGCCGCGAGGAGGGGATCCGGCTGATCGATACCCGCCACGAGCAGACCGCGGCCTTCGCCGCCGAAGGATGGTCGAAAGTGACGCGGGTGCCCGGCGTCGCCGCACTCACGGCGGGACCGGGCGTCACCAACGGGATGAGCGCGATGGCGGCCGCACAGCAGAACCAGTCGCCGCTCGTCGTGCTGGGCGGCCGGTCACCGGCCGGGCGGTGGGGCATGGGTTCGCTGCAGGAGATCGACCACGTGCCGTTCGTGGCGCCGCTGGCCCGCTTCGCCGCGACGGCGCAGTCCGCCGAGGACGCCGGCCGGCTCGTCGACGAGGCGTCGCGGGCGGCGGTCGGCGCACCCTCGGGGGTCGGCTTCGTCGACTTCCCCATGGACCACGTGTTTTCCATGTCCGAGGATCACGGGCGTCCCGGTGCCCTCACCGATCTGCCGCCGGGTCCTGGCGTGGACGACCTGGACGGCGCCGCCCTGGGCCGCGCCGCGAGCCTGCTGTCGGCGGCCCGGCGGCCGGTCATCATGGCCGGCACCAACGTCTGGTGGGGGCACGGGGAGGCCGCCCTGCTGCGCCTCGCCGAGGAACTCCAGATCCCGGTCCTGATGAACGGGATGGCCCGCGGCGCGGTGCCCGCCGATCACCCGTTGGCGTTCTCTCGGGTGCGAGGAAAAGCGTTGGGCGAGGCCGATGTTGCGCTGATCGTCGGGGTGCCGATGGATTTCCGGCTGGGCTTCGGCGGGGTGTTCGGGCCGCAGACCCGGCTCATCGTGGTGGACCGCGCCGAACCCGAACGCAGGCATCCGCGCCCGGTCGAAGCCGAGCTCTACGGCGACCTGTTGTCCATACTCGCGGCCCTCGCGTCCGGGGGCGGGACCGACCACCGCGACTGGATCGACGAACTGCGCACCGCCGAGACCGCCGCGCGCGGAAAGGAAAAGGCCGATCTGGCCGACGAGCGCGTGCCGCTGCATCCCATGCGGGTGTACGCGGAGCTGGCGCCGATGCTGGACCGCGACGCCATCGTCGTCATCGACGCCGGCGACTTCGGGTCCTACGCCGGCCGGGTGATCGACAGCTATCAGCCGGGCTGCTGGCTGGACAGCGGCCCCTTCGGCTGCCTCGGCTCGGGCCCCGGTTACGCGCTGGCCGCCAAGCTGGCCCGGCCGGACCGTCAGGTCGTCCTGCTGCAGGGCGACGGCGCCTTCGGGTTCAGCGGCATGGAATGGGACACCCTGGTCCGGCACAACGTGCCCGTGGTCTCGGTGGTCGGCAACAACGGGATCTGGGCGTTGGAGAAACATCCGATGGAGGCGCTGTACGGCTATTCGGTGGTGGCGGAACTGCGGCCGGGCACCCGCTACGACGAGGTGGTGCGCGCCCTGGGCGGCCACGGCGAGCTGGTCTCCGCGCCGGCGGAGCTGCGGCCCGCGCTGGAACGCGCCTTCGCCAGCGGCCTGCCGTCGGTGGTCAACGTGCTCACCGACCCCGGCGTCGCCTACCCACGCCGATCCAACCTCGCTTGACGTGCCGGGCGGGGCCGCGAAGGTGCTGAAAATGCCACCGTCTGCGGCGTGTCGCCGGGCAGACACGCACGGTCGCGCCGGCGGGCGGCTCGCGTACCGTTGACCTGTGCCAAAGACCACCCGCGCGCAACCCGGCCGCCTGAGCAGCCGATTTTGGCGACTGCTCGGCGCCAGCACCGAGAAGAACCGCAACCGCTCCCTTTCCCAGGTCACCGACTCGTCCGAATACGACGAGGAGGCCGCCGGGCTCACCGACGAGCAGCTGCGGAAGGCCGCCAAGCTGCTCAAGCTAGACGACCTCGCCGAGTCTGAGGACATCCCGCAATTCCTGGCGATCGCCAGGGAGGCGGCCGAACGGGCGACCACGCTGCGCCCGTTCGACGTGCAGCTGCTCGGTGCGCTGCGAATGCTCGCCGGCGACGTCATCGAAATGGCCACCGGTGAGGGCAAGACGCTCTCCGGGGCGATCGCGGCGGCCGGCTACGCCCTCGCCGGGCGCCACGTGCACGTGGTGACGATCAACGACTACCTCGCCCGCCGCGACGCGGAGTGGATGGGCCCCCTGCTCGAGGCGATGGGGCTGACGGTCGGCTGGATCACCGCCGAGTCGACCAGCGAGGAGCGTCGCGCCGCCTATGGCTGCGACGTCACCTACGCCTCGGTCAACGAGATCGGTTTCGACGTGCTGCGCGACCAGCTCGTGGTCGACGTCGACGACCTGGTGTCGCCGAACCCCGACGTGGCCCTGATCGACGAGGCCGACTCGGTGCTCGTCGACGAGGCCCTGGTGCCGCTGGTGCTGGCGGGCACCACACACCGGGAGACGCCGCGGCTGGAGATCATCAAGCTGGTCGGCGACCTGTCCCCGGAAACGGATTACGACACCGACTCCGACAGCCGCAACGTCCATCTGACCGACGTCGGGGCGCGCAAAGTGGAGAAGGCGCTCGGCGGCATCGACCTCTACTCCGAGGAGCACGTCGGCACGACCCTGACCGAGGTCAACGTCGCGCTGCACGCGCACGTGCTGCTGCAGCGCGACGTGCACTACATCGTCCGGGACGACGCGGTGCACCTGATCAACGCCGCCCGCGGCCGCATCGCGCAACTGCAGCGCTGGCCCGACGGCCTGCAGGCGGCCGTCGAGGCGAAGGAGGGGATCGAGACCACCGAAACCGGGGAAGTGCTCGACACGATCACGGTCCAGGCATTGATCAACCGCTACGAGACGGTGTGCGGAATGACGGGCACCGCGCTGGCCGCCGGGGAGCAGCTGCGCCAGTTCTACAAGCTCGGCGTGTCACCGATTCCGCCGAATGAGCCCAACATTCGCGAAGACGAGTCCGACCGCGTCTACATCACCGCCGCCGCCAAGAACGACGGGATCGTCGAGCACATCGTCGAGGTGCACGAGACCGGGCAACCGGTGCTGGTCGGGACCCGCGACGTGGCCGAGTCGGAGGAGCTGCACGAGCGGCTGTTGCGCCGCGGTGTGCCCGCGGTGGTGCTCAACGCGAAGAACGACGCCGAGGAGGCGGAGGTCATCGCCGAGGCCGGCAAGTTCGGGGTGGTCACCGTCTCGACGCAGATGGCCGGGCGCGGCACCGACATTCGGCTCGGTGGGTCCGACGAGGCCGACCACGACCGGGTAGCCGAGCTCGGCGGCCTGCACGTGGTGGGCACCGGACGGCATCACACCGAGCGGCTGGACAACCAGCTGCGCGGGCGCGCCGGCCGCCAGGGCGACCCCGGCTCGTCGGTGTTCTTCTCGAGCTGGGAAGACGATGTGGTCGCGGCCAACCTCGACCACAACAAGCTGCCGATGGAAACCGACGACGACGGCCGGATCGTCAGCCCCAAAGCGGCCGGGCTGCTCGACCACGCCCAGCGCGTCGCCGAGGGCCGGATGCTGGACGTGCACGCCAATACCTGGCGCTACAACCAGCTGATCGCCCAGCAGCGCGCCATCATCGTCGATCGCCGGAACACGTTGCTGCGCACCGCAACCGCGCGTGAGGAGCTCGCCGAACTGGCGCCCAAGCGGTACAAGGCGCTGTCCAAGGACATCGCCGAAGACCGTCTGGAGAAGATCTGCCGGCAGATCATGCTCTACCACCTCGACCGCGGGTGGGCCGATCACCTGGCGTACCTGGCGGACATCCGCGAAAGCATCCACCTGCGCGCGCTGGGCCGGCAGAACCCGTTGGACGAGTTCCACCGGCTTGCGGTCGATGCGTTCGCGTCGCTGGCCGCCGACGCCATCGAGGCCGCGCAGCAGACGTTCGAGACGGCCAACGTCCTCGAAGAGGAGCAGGGCCTGGATCTGTCCAAGCTGGCCCGGCCAACCTCGACGTGGACTTACATGGTCAACGACAATCCGCTGTCGGACGACACGCTGTCGACGCTCAGCCTGCCCGGGGTCTTCCGCTAAGCCGTTTAACGGACCGCAATATGGCCGCGTTAAGGTCACGGCTTATGGAGCCGGCGCTTCCATCCGACCGGGTGCTGACGGTGCCCAACGCGTTGAGCGCGATCCGCCTGGTGCTCATCGGGGTGTTCGTCTACGCCCTGCTGTTCGCCCACGCCAACGGTTGGGCGGTCGGGATCCTGATGTTCAGCGGCGCGTCGGACTGGGCCGACGGCAAGATCGCCCGACTGCTCAACCAGTCCTCGCGGCTCGGCGTCCTGCTGGATCCGGCGGTCGACCGCCTCTACATGATCTGCGTGCCCGTCGTGATGGCGCTGAGCGGGATCGTGCCGTGGTGGTTCGTCGGCATCCTGCTGGCGCGCGACGGGCTGCTGGCTGCGACGCTGCCGCTGCTGTGGAGCCGCGGCTTGTCCGCGCTGCCGGTGACCTACATCGGCAAGGCCGCCACGTTCGCGTTGATGTCGGGCTTTCCGCTGGTCCTGCTCGGCACGTGGGATGCCCTGTGGAGCCGGGTGGTCGGGGCCTGCGGCTGGGCCTTCCTGATCTGGGGCATGTATGGCTATCTGTGGGCGTTCGCGCTGTATGTGGTGCAGATGACGCTGGTCATCCGCCGAATGCCCCGGCTCAAACACGGCGCGCACCTGCCCGAGGCGGTCGATCGTGGCTGACCCGGACCGCCTGCTGGGCGGCTACGACCCCAACGCCGGCCGCAGCGCACACGTGGCGTCGCGGCCGAAGCTGATCCCGGTGCCTTCGCTCCTGCGCGCCCTGCTTTCCGAGCACCTCGATCCCGGCTACGCCGCGGCCGCGGAGAAGCGTCGCGGCGCTTCGACCCGCGAGGGCGGGCGTGAACGCGCCTTCGGCTGGCTCTGGCAGGCGTTGGCGGCGCTGCTGATCGCGACCGTCTTCGCCGCCGCCGTCGCGCAGGCGCGCTCGGTCGCCCCCGGTGTGCGCTCCGCGCAGCAGCTCTTGCTGGGCAACGTGCGTTCGACGGAGAGCACCGCGGCAAAACTCGCCCAACGGCGCAGCGAGCTGTCCGCTCGAGTCGACGACGTGCAGCGGCGCGCGCTGGCCGACGACGCCGAAGGACAGCGGCTATTGGCCCGTCTCGATGCGCTCGGCCTGGCGGCGGCGAGCCGGCCCGTCATCGGGCCCGGCTTGAAGGTGACCGTGACCGATCCCGGTGCCGGCCCCAACCTTTCCGACGTCTCCAAGCAGCGGGTCAGCGGCAGCAGGCAGATCATCCTGGACCGGGACCTGCAGCTGGTCGTCAACTCGTTGTGGGCGAGCGGGGCCGAGGCGATCTCGGTCGGCGGCGTCCGCATCGGGCCGAATGTGACCATCCGGCAAGCCGGTGGGGCGATCCTGGTCGACAACAACCCCACCAGCAGCCCGTACACGATTCTCGCGGTGGGCCCGCCCCGCGCGATGCGGGACGTCTTCGACCAGAGCTCGGGCCGGCAGCGCCTCAAGCTCCTCGAGGTCTCCTACGGTGTCGTCGTCACCGTGGACGCCGCCGACGGGCTGACACTTCCCGCCGGATCGATCCGGGATACCAAGTTCGCCAAACAGATTGGGCCACAGTGAGAAAAGTCCTCGGCAGACATCTTCGCCTGTGCGAGTCACGGAACGGCAAGCGCGCATGATCGGCATCGCGGCGCTGGCGATCGGCATCGTGCTGGGCCTGGTGTTCCACCCCGCGGTGCCCGAGGTGGTCCAGCCGTACCTGCCGATCGCGGTGGTGGCGGCGCTCGACGCCGTGTTCGGCGGCCTGCGCGCCTACCTGGAACGGATCTTCGACCCGAAGGTCTTCGTGGTCTCGTTCGTGTTCAACGTTTTCGTGGCCGCGCTGATCGTCTATGTCGGAGACCAATTGGGCGTGGGCACGCAGTTGTCCACGGCGATCATCGTGGTGTTGGGCATCCGCATCTTCGGCAATGCCGCCGCGCTGCGCCGCCGGCTGTTCGGGGCGTGACGGGCGGCCGGTGACGATGCGGAGCGAAGCGAAGGGAAGCGGCGCCATGGCCAAGGTGGGGCCGGCGTGAGCGAGGAACCGCCCGGCGGCGCCGCGGAAACGGGTGAAGCGGAAGGCCGCGCGCCGCACGGCCGGCACGAATTGCCGTCCAAGCGCCCGCGCCCGGAGATCGGCCCGGTGCGCCGCACCGGACTGTCGGGGCTGGTCCGCGGCGGCCGTTCCCGGCTGGCTTTCGGGACGTTGGCGGTGCTGTTGTGTCTGCTGCTGGGCATCGCCATCGTCACGCAGGTCCGCCAGAACGAGTCGGGTGATTCGCTGGAAACGGCGCGTCCCGCAGACTTGTTGGTGCTCTTGGATTCCTTGCGGCAGCGCGAGGCCACCCTCAACGCCGAAGTGAATGAATTGCAGAACACGCTGAATTCGCTGCAGGCGTCGGGCAACAACGACCAGGCCGCCATACAGGCCGCGCAGGCCAAGCTGGCCGCCCTGTCCATCTTGGTCGGCGCGGTGGGCGCCACCGGGCCAGGCGTCACGGTCACCATCGACGACCCCGGGCCCGGCGTGTCGCCGGAGGTGATGCTCGACGTGATCAACGAACTGCGCGCCGCCGGCGCCGAGGCGATCGAGATCAACGATGGACACCAGTCCGTGCGCGTGGGTGTCGATACCTGGGTGGTGGGCATGCCCGGGTCGCTGACCGTCGACACCAAGACGCTGTCGCCCCCGTATTCGATTCTGGCCATTGGCGATCCGCCCACCCTGGCCGCGGCGATGAACATTCCGGGCGGCGCCGAGGACAGCATCAAGCGCGTGGGCGCGCGGATGTCCGTGCGGCAGGCCGACCGAGTGGACGTGACCACCTTGCGACAACCAAAACCGCACCAATACGCTCAGCCCGTCAAGTGAGCGCATCCGCACAGAACAGGATTACTCGTGAGCGATATCCCGCCCGATCTGCACTACACCGCCGAACACGAATGGGTTCGCCGAAGCGGTGACGACGTCGTGCGGGTCGGGATCACCGACTTCGCGCAGTCGGCGCTGGGCGATGTCGTCTTCGTTCAGCTGCCCGACGTCGGCACCGAGGTGACCGCGGGTGAATCCTTCGGCGAGGTCGAGTCGACCAAATCGGTGTCGGATCTGTACGCGCCGGTGTCGGGCACGGTCTCCGCGGTCAACGCCGATCTGGAAGGCAGTCCGCAGCTGGTCAACTCCGACCCCTACGGGGCCGGGTGGCTCGTGGATGTCCAGGTGTCCGACGTAGCCGCCCTGGAGTCGTCCATCTCGTCGCTGCTTGACGCCGAGGCCTACCGCGGAACACTGACCGAATGACGATTGCTAATCTGCCTGCCAGCCCCGCGCGGCGCCGAGAGCGGCGTGCAAGGGCGGCGGGGAAAGGCGGACAATCGGTCTGCCGATCGTCGGGTGGGGGGCACATTGCGGACCTATGCGCGGTACCGTCGACAGATCGACACTTGAAGGCAGCAGTCTTAGCAATCGGCAGTGCCGGGCCAGTAAACCCAGTGAGCAGCCGGCCGAGCGGCCCGGTCAGACAACGCCACAGCGGCCAGTGAGGAGCAGCGCGTGACGGACATGGACAACGACCAGACCTCTGACGAAGTCACGGTGGAGACGACTTCGGTCTTCCGCGCCGACTTCCTCAACGAACTCGATGCGCCCGCGCAGGCGGGCACCGAGAGCGCGGTTTCCGGGGTGGAGGGCCTGCCGGCCGGTTCGGCGCTGCTGGTCGTCAAACGGGGACCGAACGCCGGGTCACGCTTCCTGCTCGATCAGCCCATCACGTCCGCCGGTCGGCATCCCGACAGCGACATCTTCCTCGACGACGTCACCGTCAGCCGCCGACACGCCGAATTCAGGTTGGAAAACAACGAATTCAACGTGGTGGATGTCGGTAGCCTGAATGGCACCTACGTCAACCGGGAGCCCGTCGACTCTGCGGTGCTCGCCAACGGCGACGAGGTGCAGATCGGCAAGTTCCGCTTGGTGTTTTTGACCGGGCCCAAGCAGGGTGAGGACGGAGGATCCGGAGGCTAGTGAGCGCACCCGATAGCCCGGCACTGGCCGGGATGTCGATTGGGGCGGTCCTGGAACTGTTGAGGCCGGACTTTCCCGATGTCACGATCTCCAAGATTCGCTTCTTGGAGGCCGAAGGACTGGTGACGCCACAGCGCGCCGCGTCGGGCTATCGGAGATTCACCGCTTACGACTGCGCCCGGCTGCGGTTCATCCTCACCGCGCAGCGCGATCATTACCTGCCGCTCAAGGTCATCCGGGCGCAATTGGACGCGCAGCCCGATGGCGAGCTGCCGCCCTTCGGCTCGCCCTACGCCGCCCCACGTCTGGTGTCCGTGGCGGGCGTCGGGGAGACCGCCGCCGAGCCGGACACCGGGGCCGGATCGGACACCGCCGCGGTCGCGCCATCGAGCATCCGGTTGAGCCGGGAAGACCTGCTGGAGCGTTCGGGGGTGGGTGAGGACCTGTTGACGGCGCTGCTCAAGGCGGGGGTTATCACCACCGGCCCGGGCGGCTTCTTCGACGAACACGCCGTCGTGATCCTGCAATGCGCGCGGGCGCTGTCGGAATACGGTGTCGAGCCGCGACACCTGCGGGCGTTTCGCTCGGCGGCGGACCGGCAGTCGGACCTGATCGCCCAAATCGCCGGGCCGATAGTCAAAGCCGGCAAGACCGGAGCGCGGGACCGCGCCGACGACCTGGCGCGCGAGGTGGCGGCCCTCGCCATCACGTTGCACACGTCGCTGATCAAATCCGCCGTTCGCGACGTTCTGCATCGCTGAGGACTAGACTTCGTCGATAGCTTGGTTTTCAGCGGCTCAGCGGAAATTCGGCGTCGCCGTTGCGCCAAGAACCGACACGGCAGCATATGCGGAGGGCAGACACAAATGGGTGAAGTTCGTGTTGTCGGCATTCGCGTTGAGCAGCCGCAGAACCAGCCGGTCCTGTTACTGCGCGAAACCGACGGCGACCGATACCTGCCGATCTGGATTGGCCAATCGGAGGCTGCCGCCATCGCCCTCGAGCAGCAGGGCGTCGAGCCGCCGCGTCCGCTGACGCACGATCTGATCAGGGATGTCATTGCCGCGCTTGGCCATTCGCTGAAAGAGGTGCGGATCGTCGACCTTCAGGAGGGCACCTTCTACGCCGATCTGGTCTTCGACCGCAACATCACGGTGTCGGCGCGGCCCTCGGATTCGGTCGCGATAGCGCTGCGCGTCGGCGTCCCGATCTACGTCGAGGAGGCCGTGCTGGCCCAGGCCGGTCTGCTCATCCCCGACGAGACCGACGAAGAGGGCGGCACTGCCGTCCGCGAGGACGAGGTGGAGAAGTTCAAGGAGTTTCTCGACAGCGTCTCGCCCGACGATTTCAAGGCCACTTAACGCCTTTCCGGCCCCTTCCAGCGGCTTCGCGAACCCCGTCGGCGGGTACTACCCTGGACACCGACATCACGGATCCGTCTCACTTGCCCCCGGGATGTCGACACGCCTGGCGGATAGCGCCCTCACTTTGCCCGGCGGCAGCCATACTTTGATCACGACTTAAGGGCGCGGTAGCTATCGAACAGCGTAAGCTCTCTAGCACTCGGGCCTGAGCAAACGTGGCTGCGACGCAGCCAGTACACAGCTGGAAACGAAAGCGCGATCGGCGAGAGGAAGCACCGTGAGCGAGCAGCCACGCCAAGAACAGCTGGACCTAGCTGACCACGCGACCGCCGCGCCGGAAGCGCCCGTGCAGCCCGGACTGTTTCCCGACGACTCCGTGCCGGACGAGCTCGTCGGCTACCGCGGCCCCAGCGCCTGCCAGATCGCCGGAATCACCTACCGGCAGTTGGACTACTGGGCGCGCACCTCGCTGGTGGTGCCGTCGATCCGCAGCGCGGCGGGCTCCGGCAGCCAGCGGCTCTACTCGTTCAAAGACATCCTGGTGCTCAAGATCGTCAAGCGGCTTCTCGACACCGGAATCTCGCTGCACAACATCAGGGTTGCCGTCGATCACCTGCGTCAGCGCGGCGTCCAGGACCTGGCCAACATCACGTTGTTCTCCGACGGCACCACGGTTTACGAGTGCACGTCGGCCGAAGAGGTCGTCGACCTCCTGCAGGGCGGGCAGGGCGTGTTCGGCATCGCCGTGTCGGGCGCCATGCGGGAGCTGACCGGCGTCATCGCCGACTTCCCCGGGGAGCGCGCCGACGGGGGCGAGTCGATCGCCGCCCCGGAAGACGAGCTGGCCTCGCGCCGCAAGCACCGCGACCGCAAGATCGGTTAACCGCACCCGCGCCACCCCTGTGCGCGAACGTGCGCTGCCGTACACGCTTTGCGGCGTGTCGCGGTACAGACACGCACGCTCGCGGCGAATTGACCCGGGCCGGGTAAACTGGACGACGCATCGCACTCGTGCGGGAGAGTTTCGTGACGGCCAGTCACGGACGCCGAAGGAGCAACACCTCTCCGCTAACCTCTCAGGCACCCGGACCGCGCGGGTTAACGATGCCTCTGGAAAGCGGTGCCGGCCCCGGCGGTCGGCACCCGCCGATGGGGAAAGGCGCGAGGCAGCATCTCGCGCCGAATCTCTCAGGCGCCCGGCGAACGGGTGAAGACAGAGGGAGAGGGCCGCTTGTCCTCTGCCTTTGTCGATGCCACAGCCAGGAGTTCGCCAGTGCCCGACCAATCAACCTTCGCAGCCCGGCACATCGGCCCGGATGGCCAAGCCGTCGCAACGATGCTGTCCGTCATCGGTGTCGATTCGCTGAACGAACTGGCCGCCAAGGCCGTCCCCGCGGGCATCCTCGACAAGCTCACCGGCGGCGGCGCGGCACCGGGTCTGGATGAGTTGCCGCCGGCCGTCACCGAGGCCGAGGCGCTGGCCGAGCTGCGGGCGCTCGCGGAGGCCAACACGGTGGCCGTCTCGATGATCGGGCAGGGCTACTACGACACGCTCACCCCGCCGGTGCTGCTGCGCAACGTGCTGGAGAACCCGGCCTGGTACACCGCCTACACCCCGTACCAGCCGGAGATCAGCCAGGGCCGGCTGGAGGCGCTCCTGAATTTCCAGACGATGGTGGCCGATTTGACCGGGCTGGAAGTCGCCAACGCGTCGATGCTCGACGAGGGCACCGCCGCCGCCGAGGCCATGACGCTGATGCACCGCGCGACCCGCGGTAGCTCGAACCGGCTTGCCGTCGACGCCGATCTGTTCGCCCAGACGGCGGCCGTCTTGACCACGCGGGCTGCGCCGTTGGGCATCGAGATCGTCACCGCCGACCTGAGCGACGGCCTTCCCGACGGTGACTTCTTCGGCGTGATCACCCAGCTGCCCGGCGCGAGCGGCCGGATCACCGACTGGGCGGCCCTGGTGGAGCAGGCCCACGACCGTGGCGCGCTGATCGCGATCGGCGCCGACCTGCTGGCGTGCACGCTGATCACCCCGCCGGGCGACATCGGCGCCGACGTCGCGTTCGGAACGACCCAACGGTTCGGCGTGCCAATGGGATTCGGCGGCCCCCACGCCGGATACCTGTCGGTGCACGCCAAGCACGCCCGCCAGCTGCCGGGTCGGCTGGTGGGCGTCTCGCTGGACGCCGACGGGTCACCGGCCTACCGGCTGGCGTTGCAGACCCGCGAGCAGCACATCCGCCGCGACAAGGCGACCAGCAACATCTGCACCGCGCAGGTGCTGCTCGCCGTGATGGCCGCGATGTACGCCAGCTACCACGGCGCCGACGGGCTGACCGCGATCGCCCGCCGCGTGCACGGCCACGCCGGGGCCATCGCCGCGGCGCTCGGCGACGCGCTGGTGCACGACACCTTCTTCGACACCGTGC
>NZ_LZIX01000137.1:0-55469 GCF_001666955.1 Mycobacterium sp. E735
TCGTCGGGCAGGATGTGGTGGGCACGTTCAAAAAAGGCCGGCCACCGGTCGGCCTTGAACGCCTCGAAGGCGCCGATGCTGACGATTCGGTCGACCTTGTCGTCGAATTCCTCCCAGCCCTGCAACCGGACTTCGACGGAGCGGTCGGTGGGGATGGCGGCCATTTTGGCCTTACTGTAGGCAAACTGGTTGCGACTCAGCGTGATCCCGATCACGTTGACGTCATATTTCTCGATCGCCCGGTGCAGCGCTCCTCCCCAGCCGCAGCCGATGTCCAGCAGCGTCATGCCCGGTTCCAGCTTGAGCTTGCCCAGCGCCAGGTCGATCTTGGCAAGCTGCGCCTCTTCCAGGGTCATGTCGTCGCGCTCGAAGTAGGCGCAGCTGTACGTCTGGGTGGGGTCCAGGAACAACCGGAAGAAATCATCGGACAAGTCGTAGTGGGCTTGCACGTTTCCGAAATGCGGCGTGAGCTGCACAGACATGTCGAGAAGAGCCTTTCATTTACGCGGAGGCAGGGACGCCCGGCCAGCACGGCGCAGCTGCGTCGCCCCCGGTGCACCCTCTGCATGCTAGTCGCTGCGGGCGATGCACGTCGTTCTCACTAGCGGGTCATAGCGTCACACGAAACGGGTCGAATTCACAAAATGAGAACCGCCCCGGGCCCCCCGCGGGGACGCATCTACTGGCCGCGGGGCGGAACGATCGGCGACGGGTGGGGCTCCTCGCGGAACTTCTCCAGCGATCCGCCTACCTCGACGATGCCCTTCAACGCATTCCAGCTCAGCATCGTCAGGTAGTCGATCAACTCGTCGCGGCTCATGCGCGGGAACGACATCCAGGAGTGGGTGGCCAGTTGCACACCGCCGACGATCAGGTAGGCCCACGGCTCCGCCCCGCCGGTGTCCATCCCCGCCTGCTGCATGCGTCGGCGCATCAGCACCGCGAGCATGCGGGCGATGATGCGCTCGGAGTCGGCGATCACCTTGCTCTTGCTGGCCGAGCTGTTCGACATCACGAAGCGGTATGGCTCGGGTTCGTTCGCGACGGTTTCGACGTACACCCGGATGACCTCGCGGGTCAGGTCGAAGCCGTCCAGATTGGAGGTCAGCGCCGAGGCCAGGTTGGGAATCAGGGTGGTTTGGGTGAACCGCATCATCACGGCGGTCGTCAGGTCGTTCTTGTCGACGAAGTAGCGATACAGCACCGTCTTGGATACGCCGATATCCGCGGCGATGTCGTCCATGCTCAGGGCGCCGCCCTGCCGCCGGATCGCGTCGATCGTGCCGTCTACCAACTCGTTGCGGCGCTCCACCTTGTGTTGGTGCCAGCGCCGCTTGCGGCCATCCGTCTTGGCCGCCGCCGCCAACGTTCGCTCTGCCACTGTCGCCGATATCCCATTCACTAGACGCCCTCGATAATACGGCGTGCGGGCCTGTTTCGAACGGTGACCGCGCGCCCCTCGCGGGCTTGTGAACAGTGCGGTCACACCAAACGCCCACAACGATGAATGATGGAGTGGTGGTACACAGAGCCTCGCCCCGAGGCGAAGCACCGGGGCCCCGCGCGGCGGCCCCCGCCCCGACGACCCCGTCGAGCGGAACCGGGCGTCCCCATCCGTCGCTCGCCGAATCCTTCGCCGGCGCCGACCCGCAGGCCGACGCCGAGCGACGGGTGGCGCTGCGCCGGATGAAGGCGGTGGCGCTGAGCTTTCTGATCGGCGCCACCGGCCTGTTCCTCGGCTGCCGCTGGGCGCAGGCCCACGCGAACCTGGGCGCCTGGGTCGGCTATGTCGGTGCCGCCGCCGAGGCCGGGATGGTGGGCGCCCTCGCGGACTGGTTCGCGGTGACGGCGCTGTTCAGGCATCCGCTGGGCATCCCCATCCCGCACACCGCGATCATCAAGCGCAAGAAGGATCAGCTCGGCGAGGGGCTGGGCACCTTCGTGCGGGAGAACTTCCTGTCGCCCCCTGTGGTGGAGACCAAGCTCCGCGACGCCCAGGTGCCCGGACGGCTCGGCAAGTGGCTGTCGGAGGCCTCGCACGCCGAGCGGGTGGCCAGCGAGACCGCCACGGTGCTACGGGTGCTGGTCGAGCTGCTGCGCGACGAGGACGTCCAGCAGGTGATCGACCGGATGATCGTGCGGCGCATCGCCGAGCCCCAGTGGGGGCCGCCGGTCGGGCGGGTCCTGGCGACACTGCTGGCCGAGAACCGGCAGGAGGCACTTATCCAGTTGCTGGCCGACCGGGCCTTCCAATGGTCGCTGAACGCCGGCGAGGTGATCCAGCGGGTCGTCGAGCGTGACTCGCCGACGTGGTCGCCGCGGTTCATCGACCACCTGGTGGGCGACCGCATCCACCGGGAGCTGATGGATTTCACCGACAAGGTGCGCCGCAATCCCGATCACGAGCTGCGCCGGTCGGCGACCCGGTTCCTGTTCGAATTCGCCGACGACCTGCAAAACGACGCCGACACCATCGCGCGCGCCGACGCGATCAAAGAGCAGCTGATGGCGCGCGACGAGATCGCCAATGCCGCCGCGACGGCCTGGAAGACGCTGAAACGGCTGGTGCTCGAGGGCGTGGACGACCCGTCCAGCACGCTGCGCACCCGGATCGCCGACACGGTGGTCCGCATCGGGGAGTCGCTGCGCGACGACGCCGACCTGCGCGACAAGGTGGACAACTGGATCGTGCGGGCGGCCCAGCACCTGGTTTCGCAATATGGAGTCGAGATCACAGCGATCATCACCGACACCATCGAGCGCTGGGACGCCGAGGAGGCCAGCCGGCGCATTGAGCTGCACGTGGGCCGTGACCTGCAGTTCATCCGGATCAATGGGACCGTGGTCGGGTCGCTGGCGGGCCTGGTGATCTACGCGGTCGCGCAGGTACTTTTCTAGTAGTGCTAACAAGTGCTTGCAATAGCAAGCACTTGTAGTAGTCTGATGGCCGTCACCATCGACCATCCGACCCAGGAGCGCGCCATGGCACCCGAGGAGAAGCTCTCCGCGAAGGTGTCCAATGCCGCCTCCGACATGGCCTCGGACATCGGCAGCTTCATTCGCACCCAGCGCGAACTCGCGCAGGTCTCGGTGCGCCAACTCGCCGAAAAGTCCGGGGTCAGCAATCCGTACCTGAGCCAGGTGGAGCGCGGATTGCGCAAGCCGTCCGCCGACGTGCTCAATCAAATCGCGAAGGCCTTGCGGGTTTCCGCCGAGGTTCTCTATGTGCGGGCCGGGATTTTGGAGCCGAGCGACAAAAGCCAGGTGCGCGACGCCATTATCACCGACACCGCGATCACCGAGCGCCAGAAGCAGGTTCTGCTCGACATCTACACATCGTTCACCCAACAAAATGAAATCAGTGAACCAAGCGACGAGGAGTGTTCCACCGAACCCAACGGCGAGTGAGCTTCCCCCTTCTGGCCGGCACGCATAGACCACCGACCGCTTGGATTACAGCCCTTCGTCTCCCATAGCAACACCCAAGAACGCCGTTAACGAAAGGAATCACCATGGCGGATAACACCAACATCGAAGATCTGCGGGCTCCGCTGCTCGCGGCCCTCGGCGCGGCCGACCTGGCCCTGGCGACGGTCAACGAGCTGATCGCGAACCTGCGTGATCGCGCCGAAGAGACCCGCGTCGACACCCGCACCCGGGTGGAGGAGAGCCGCGCTCGCCTGACCAAGTTGCAGGAGGACCTGCCCGAGCAGCTCGGCGAGCTGCGCGAGCGCTTCACCAGCGACGAGCTGCGCAAGGCGGCCGAGGGCTACCTGGACGCCGCGACCAACCGCTACAACGAGCTGGTCGAGCGGGGCGAGGCCGCCCTGCAGCGGCTGCGCAGCCAGACGGGTCTGGACGACGCCTCCGCGCGCGCGGAGGGCTACGTGGACCAGGCCGTCGAGCTGACCCAGGAAGCGCTGGGCACCGTCGCATCGCAGACCCGCGCGGTCGGCGAGCGTGCAGCCAAGCTGGTCGGCATCGAGCTGCCCAAGAAGTCCGACGAGACGGCGAAGAAGGCCCAGAAGGCCGTCGCCAAGAAGGCGCCCGCCAAGAAGGCTCCGGCCAAGAAGGCTCCGGCCAAGAAGGCGTCCGCCAAGAAGGTCACCCAGAAGTAAGTCCGACGGTCGACTCGGAGTTGCCCTCGGGCAACTCTGAGTCGACGTTTGGGACGGGGCCCGCATACGCTTAAGGCGTGAGCCACCTCGTGGGAACCGTCATGTTGGTCTTGCAGATCGCCGTTTTGGTCACGGCGGTATACGCGTTCGTGCACGCCGCGCTGCAGCGGCCCGACGCGTACACGGCCGCGGAAAAGCTGACCAAGCCGGTGTGGCTGGTGATCCTGGGGCTGGCTGTCGCGCTGACGTCCATCCTGAGTTTTGTTTTCGGGGTACTCGGGATGGCGATCGCCGCGTGCGCGGCCGGCGTCTATCTCGTGGACGTACGGCCGAAACTTCTGGAAATCCAAGGTAAGTCGCGCTAGCCGGATGAAGGCGCTGCTGACGGCGCCCGCCGCCGTGCTTGTCGCGCTGTGGGGCCCGGCGGCCACCGCGGCGGCCGCTCCGGTTTTGCCGTCCCCGCCGTTCATCGACCACACCGAGTGGGGGCAGTGGCGCGGCATGAGCAGCCTGCGCGTCTTCCCGACACCGTCGGGGCGGGCGGCCGCCGCCGGGCAACCCGGCAACGTCGCGCTCGCCGACGAGGCGTGGGGCGAGGTGTTGGCGCTGTCGCCGGACGCGGACACCCCGGGGATGCGCGCGCAGTTCATCTGCCACTGGCAGTTCGCCGAGGTGGCCGAGCCCGGCAAGACCAGCTGGAACTTGGAGCCGTGGCGCCCGGTCGTCGACGACGCCGAGATGGTCGCGTCGGGCTGCAATCCCGGCGGGCCCGAGGAGAGGTTCTAGTGGCCGGCAAACCCACCCGGGCGCAGCTGGCGGCGATGGTCGACCACACGCTCCTCAAGCCCGAGGCCACCGAGGCGGACGTGGCCGCGCTCGTCGGCGAGGCCGCCGAATTGGGCGTCTACGCGGTGTGCGTGTCGCCGTCGATGGTTCCGGTCGCGGTGCGCACCGGGGGCGTCCGGGTGGCTAGCGTCGCGGGTTTCCCGTCGGGCAAGCACATTTCGGCGGTCAAGGCGCATGAGGCCGAACGGGCCGTGGCGTCGGGGGCCGCCGAGGTGGACATGGTCATCGACATCGGCGCCGCGCTGGCGGGAGACATCGACGCGGTGCGGGCCGACATCGCGGCCGTGCGGGCCGCCATGAACGACGTGGATGCCGGTTCCGTGCTCAAGGTGATCGTGGAGTCGGCGGTGCTGTTCTCCGGGACGGACGAGAGCACGCTGGTCCAGGTGTGTCGCGCGGCCGAGGACGCCGGCGCCGACTTCGTCAAGACCTCGACCGGGTTCCATCCCGCGGGGGGCGCGTCGGTGCGCGCGGTCACCGTGATGAGTCAGACCGTCGGGGGCCGGTTGGGCGTCAAGGCCAGCGGCGGCATCCGCGCCGCCGCGGACGCGCTCGCGATGCTGGACGCCGGCGCCACCCGGCTCGGCCTGTCCGGCACCCGTGCCGTGCTCGACGGGCTTGGCTGAATTGTCCGGCGCCTCACCGCGCCGTGCCGGCGCGCATCGTTGCCGAACGGGCTCAATTGTCAGAGGTTGGCGAAGCAGGGGTCGTTGTTGTTGCCGGTCGGGATGCTCGCGTTACGCGTCGAGAAGTGGCTGGTCACACCGTCGTTGGTGACCTGCACGCTGTCCGCGTGGATGCCCAACGGGTAGTTCTTGGTGAACTGCGAGGTGAAGTCGTCCAGGGTCGACTGCACCGACTCCTTGGGCATCGTGAAGCCGAGCGCATTGAAGCTGACGATCTGCAGCTGAAGGCCGGTCCCCGACACCACCGGCTTGGTGGTCAGGTTGTCCAACATGCCCTTCAGCTCGATGGTCCCGTCGGCGGGGTGGGTGGTCACGGTGTTGGTGACGAACGGGCCCAGCACCGGAATCGCGTTCTGGACCGACTCCTTGATGCCGTCGGACGTCCAGGTGACGGTCGCGTCGAGTGACCCGATCGTGCCCTTGGAGTCCTGCGTGTCCTTGAGCCGGACGTCGCGGATGTTGATGTCGATCTTCATGCCCTTGGCGTCGCGGACCTGGTTACCGGCGGTCTGCACCGAGATGTTGGTGTAGTGCTTGGTGAGTTGCTGCCACAGCATCAACGGCGCCACCCCGAACGATGCGGTGGCCTGGTCCTTGACCTCGCAGGCCACCGCTTCGGCGACCTTGCTGTTGGCGACGTGGCGGACGTACAGTTCCGCGCCGACCAGGCCTGCGATCACCAGGCAGACCACGATGATGCAGACCAGCAGCACCGAGAGCGGGTCGCGCAGGAAGCGGCGCTTCTTCTTGCCCTGCGCCGGTTCCTCGCCCGGGGTGGGCAGCTTCTCCGTCGGCCCCGCAGGCGGGGTCGGCGGGGGCGGCGGCGCGTACTCGGGCCGCTGCATGTTCGGCGGCGGCGTGGCGATCCGTTCGGTCTGACCCGGCGGCGGACCGGCGGCCGGCGGCGGGGGCGCGGGCGCCGGACCACCGGTGTTGATCCGCTCGGTCGGCCGCTCGGTGGGGGGCTGACCGAACGGGCCTTGGTTGCCGGGACGGCCCCACGTCGAAGGGTCCTGGTTCGGCGGTCCTTGTGGGTTCGTCACCCGACTGATTCTGCCCTATCGAGCTGAGCGAAATCTGAGTGGTTGCGCAGCACCGCGATGCTCTCGCGCGCCTTGACGACCCGGTCGACGTCGATGTCGGCCACCACCAACTGCGGCCCGGACCCGGCCGACGCGACGACTTCACCGAACGGCGAGGCCACCAGGCTGCCACCCACCCCGGTGGGCGCGCCCGACTCCGTCAGCGGTGCGCCCGGGTCGGCCTGGCCGGCCGCCGCAACGTAACTCATCGAGTCGAGGGCGCGGGCCCGCGCCAGGAGCGTCCACTGGTCGAGCTTGCCGGGCCCCGAGCCCCACGACGCGCACACGGCGATCAGCTGGGCGCCGCGGCGGGCCAGCTCGGTGTACAGCGCCGGGAAGCGGATGTCGTAGCAGACGGACAACCCCACCCGGACGCCGGCGACCGTGATCACCACCGGCTCGTGGCCGGGGGCCACGGTGCGCGACTCGGTGAAGCCGAAGGCGTCGTAGAGGTGGATCTTGTCGTAGTGCGCGTTCGGCTCGTTGGGGCTGCCCGGACCGGCCGCGATCAGCGTGTTCTTCACCCGGCCGTCCCCGGCCGGCGTGAACATGCCGGCGATCACCGTGATTCCGCAGTCGGTCGCGATCCGTCGCACACCCGTCGCCCACGGCCCGTCGACCGGCTCGGCGACGGGCGCCAGCGGAACGCCGAACCGGCACATGGTCGCCTCCGGGAACACCACCAACTGGGCACCCGCGTCGGCGGCCTGCGCGCTGTACTCGCGGACCAGCCCTAGGTTGGCGGCCGGGTCGGTCCCGCTGAGGATTTGGGCCAGCGCGATTCGCATGGGCGCCAGCTTAGGCTCGCCGCCCTCATACCGTTTTGGCGATCCACTCCGTGGTGAACCGTTGCTCCGCCGCCACCAGCTCGGCCAACTGGGTGCCGATGATGTTCTCCAGCTTGCCGCCGATGATCGGGACGCGCACCTGGACGGTGGCCCGGAACGTCAGCCGGGCGCCGCCCGTCTCCAGGATCGGCAACAGCGTCGCGGTGCCGGTCAGGTTGACCGGGGCGTCCAGAATCGAGCCGACGACGGTGCCCTGCGCGGTGCCGTCGGCGACCGGTCCCCACACTTCCTCTCGCCGGATGCGCAGATCGCCGCTGTGCAGCTGCGTGACCATCCCGGGCAGCTTGTGGCTGTGGATCACTTGCACGGTGACGACCTCGACGGTGTCGTCGTCCCCGGTTTCGCCACCGACCCGCATCGATTCCAGCGTGGCGATGTCAACGCCGGATCCGGCCAGCCGTGCCCGCCAATAGGTCTCGTCCGTGAACGCCCGATGAACCTCTTCAACGCTGCCGTCGTAGTCGGCCGACAAGTCGAATGAACGCGGCATAGCAGGTGAGGCTACCGTTACGGGCCATGAAATCCAGCGACGCCGGTCCGACGTTCGCCGGCGCGCAGGTCGCCGAAGCGGTGTCGCTCGCGCCGCTGACGACGTTGCGGGTGGGGCCGGTGGCGCGCCGCCTGATCACCTGCGCCAGCACCGACCAGGTGATCGCTGTGGTGCGGGAGCTGGATGCCGAAAGCCGTGGGGGAGAACGTTCCCCGGTGCTGGTGTTCGCCGGCGGGTCCAACCTGGTGATCGCGGACAGCCTGACGGACCTGACCGCGGTGCGGTTGGCCAACAGCGGCATCACGATCGACAACACCCTGGTGCGCGCGGAGGCGGGCGCGGTGTGGGACGACGTCGTGGTAGCTGCCATCGAGCATGGTCTGGGCGGGCTGGAATGCCTGTCCGGGATTCCCGGTTCGGCCGGGGCCACCCCGGTGCAAAATGTGGGAGCCTACGGCGCCGAGGTCTCCGACACCATCACCCGCGTGCGGATCCTGGACCGCGACAGCGGGGAGGTGCGCTGGGTGCCGGGCGGCGAGCTCGGCTTCGGCTATCGCACCAGCGTGCTGAAGCAGGCCGGCCCCGAAACCCCTTGGGTGGTATTGGAAGTCGAGTTCGCGCTGGACGCCTCGGGCCAGAGCGCGCCGCTGCGCTACGGGGAGCTGGCGGCCGCGTTGGGCGTGAGCGGCGGCGAGCGGGCCGACCCACGGGCGGTGCGCCGGGCGGTGCTCACGCTGCGGGGCCGCAAGGGCATGGTGCTCGACCCGGACGACCACGACACCTGGAGCGTGGGTTCATTCTTCACCAACCCGGTGGTCGCACCCGAGGTTTACGAGCGGCTGGCCCACACTTTCGGAGACGACCGCGGCCCGGTTCCGCACTACCCGGCCCCCGACGGCGTCAAGCTGGCCGCCGGCTGGCTGGTGGAGCGGGCCGGCTTCGCCAAGGGATATCCGGACGATCCGGGGGCCCGGTGCCGGCTGTCCACCAAGCACGCGCTGGCGCTGACCAACCGCGGCGGGGCCACCACCGAAGAGGTGATCGCGCTGGCCCGGGTCATCCGCGACGGGATTCGTGATGTGTTTGGTGTCACATTGAAACCGGAGCCGGTCCTGCTCGGCTGCAGGCTATAGCTCCGAATCCGCCGACGCCCGAATTGTCGCGGCGGAGTTGGTGGATTTTGCCCGGTATCTTTGACTTTCGTGAGCACGTCGCGCGACCCGCAGCCGATCAACCGGCGCGTGGCTTTGGCGACCCTCGGACTGGGGATGTTCGCCCCCAGCGTCTTGGCCGCGTGCGGCGGCCCGGCCGCCAAGCAGGCCGAGAAGAAGGAGCAGCCCGCGCCGAAGCTGAAGTTCCAGCCGGCCGATGCGACCGAGAACGTGGTGCCGATCGCGCCGATCAGCGTCGAGATCAGCGACGGCTGGTTCCAGCACGTGACGCTGACCAATTCCGCGGGCAAGGCCGTGGCGGGCAAGTTCAACTCCGACCGCACCGTCTACAGCACCACCGAGCCGCTGGGCTACGACGCGACCTACACCTGGAGCGGCTCGGCCGTGGGGCACGACGGCAAGGCCATCCCGGTGACGGGCAAGTTCACCACCGTGACGCCCACCAAGAAGATCGGCGGGGCATTCCAGTTGGCCGACGGCCAGACCGTCGGGGTCGCGGCGCCGATCATCATCCAGTTCGACGCGCCGATCACCGACAAGGCCGCCGTCGAGAAGGCGTTGACCGTCACCACCAACCCGCCCGTCGAGGGCAGTTGGGCCTGGTTGCCCGACGAGGCGCAGGGCGCCCGCGTGCACTACCGCACCCGCGAGTACTACCCGGCGGGCACCACGGTCAACGTCGACGCCAAGTTGTACGGGCTGCCGTTCGGCGACAGCGCCTACGGCGCCGACGACATCTCGCTGAACATCCAGATCGGTCGCCGGCAGGTGGTCAAGGCCGAGGTCTCGTCGCACCGCATCCAGGTGGTCAGGGACGAAGGCGTCATCATGGACTTCCCGTGCAGCTACGGCGAGGCCGACAAGGCGCGCAACGTCACCCGCAACGGCATCCACGTGGTCACCGAGAAGTACGCGGACTTCTACATGTCCAACCCGGCCGCCGGCTACAGCCACGTGCACGAACGGTGGGCGGTGCGGATCTCGAACAACGGCGAGTTCATCCACGCCAATCCGATGAGTGCGGGCGCGCAGGGCAACACCAACGTCACCAACGGCTGCATCAACCTGTCGACCGGCGACGCGGAGCAGTACTACCAGTCCGCGATGTACGGCGACCCGGTCGAGGTGACGGGCAGCTCGATCCAGCTGTCCTACTCCGACGGCGACATCTGGGACTGGGCCGTCGACTGGGACACCTGGGTCGCGATGTCGGCGCTGCCGCCGCCCACGGCGCACCCGCCGTCAACCCAGATCCCGGTGACCGCGCCGGTGACGCCGTCGACCGCCCCGAGCCTGTCCGGCACGCCGACGACGACCACCACCTCGCCTAGTCCGGGGACTGGCCCCGGCGGTTAAAGCGGGTGGCCGACGCCTGGTCGCGCGGCTTCATGACGATCAGGTCGAGGTCGACGTGCGGCGGCCGCGAGGCCACGAAGCCGATCACTTCGGCGACGTCGGCGGCCACCAACGGCGTGAGGCCGGTGTACACCGAGTCGGCGCGTTGCTGATCGCCGTCGAAGCGGACCAGCGAAAACTCCGTCTCGACCGCGCCCGGCGCGATCTCGGTCAGCCGAACCGGCTTGCCCAGCAGCTCACCGCGCAGCGTGCGGTGCAACGCCCCCTGCGCGTGTTTGGCCGCCGTGTAACCGGCGCCCCCGTCGTAAACCTCAAGTGCGGCAACCGAAGTAACCGTGACGATCAGCCCGTCGCCCGAGTCGATGAGCTTGGGCAGCAGCGCGCGGGTGACCCGCAGCGTGCCCATCACGTTGGTCTCCCACATCCATCGCCAATGCTCGAAGTCGGCTTCGGCGACTGGCGCCAGGCCGCGGGCGCCCCCGGCGTTGTTGACCAGCACGTCGACCCGGCTCAGCTCGTCGGCGAGCGCGGTGACCGCGGCGTCGTCTGTGACGTCGGCCACAATGGCGGTTCCGCCGATCTCCCTCGCCAGGGCGTTGATGCGGTCGGCCCGGCGCGCGACCGCGACCACGTGAAAGCCCTGCGCAGCGAGGGTCTGGGCCGTCGCCTCGCCGATTCCGGAGCTGGCCCCCGTGACCACGGCGACGCGTTCATTCCTGACATTTCCAGTCATAGAAACAACCTTAGTGAGCGTGCTAAATTTTCGAGGTGCACCTCAGCGCCCTGTCCAGCACCACCACCGCGTGTCTCTGCGCGGCGGGTGCGTGTTGTTGTCGCGCACTTTGCCGCTCCTGACTTTCAGGTGTGGCCAGTGACGGCCAACAAAGACTCGGACAAAGGACGCTCGTGCGCTCGAATACCCTCACCCAGACTCATCATTCGCCCACCCGTGCCACCTACAAGGGCCACCGGTCGGTGCGGCGTCAGATCGTGCCGCCGGCCCTGCACATCGCCGACTCGGCGGCGGCCTCGGTTTTCCGGGCCGTCCGCTTGCGCGGCCCCGTCGGCCGTGACGTCATCGCCGGCGTCACCTCGCTGAGCATCGCGACGGTCAACCGCCAGGTCATCGCCCTGCTCGAGGCCGGTTTGCTGCGGGAACGCGCCGACCTGGCCGTCTCCGGCGCGATCGGTCGGCCCCGCGTGCCGGTCGAGGTCAACCACGAACCGTTCGTGACGCTGGGCATCCACATCGGCGCCCGCACCACCAGCATCGTGGCCACCGACCTGTTCGGTCGCACGCTCGACACCGTCGAGACGCCGACACCGCTCAGCCCCGCCGGGCCCGCCCTGGCGACGCTGGCCGAGAGCGCCGCCCGCTACCTGCAGCGCTGGCATCGGCGGCGCCCGCTGTGGGTCGGCGTCGCGATCGGCGGCACGGTCGACAGCGCGACCGGCCACGTCGACCACCCGCGGCTCGGCTGGCGGCAGGCGCCGGTTGGCCCCGTGCTGGCCGATGCGCTGGGACTGCCCGTCTCGGTGGCCTCGCACGTCGACGCCATGGCCGGGGCCGAGCTGCTGCTCGGACTGCGGCGATTCGTGCCCAGCTCGCCCACCAGCCTGTACGTCTACGCCCGTGAGACCGTGGGCTACGCGCTGGTGATCGGCGGGCGGGTGCACTGCCCGGCCAGCGGCCCGGGCACGATCGCCGCCCTGCCCGCCCACTCCGAGTTGCTGGGCGGCACCGGCCAGCTGGAATCCACCGTCAGCGACGAGGCGGTCCTGACCGCCGCGCGCCGGCTGCGCATCCTGCCGTTCGCGCCCGCGGGCCGCCCGAACGCGTCGGCGGCCGGCATCAACGATCTGCTGCGGCTGGCCCGCGGCGGCAACGAGCAGGCGAAACAGCTGCTCAACGAGCGGGGCCGGGTGCTCGGGCAGGCCGTGGCGTTGCTGCGCGACATGCTCAACCCCGACGAGCTGGTAGTCGGCGGCCAGGCCTTCACCGAGTATCCCGAGGGCATGGAGCACGTCGAGGCGGCGTTCGCCGAGCACTCGGTGTTGCCGGCACGCGACATCCGCGTCACCGTCTTCGGGAACCGGGTGCAGGAGGCCGGCGCCGGAACCGTGTCGCTGGGCGGGCTGTATGCCGACCCGCTCGGTGCGATGCGCCGCGCGGGGGCGCTGGGCCCGCGGCTGCGCGACGTCTCCGCCGACGAGCCTTCCGCTTAACGCGAAGCCGTGTCCTGGGCGCTGGGCTCGTGGGCCGAACGTCCTGTAAAGATGAAAGAGTGCGGCACGATGACGTCTTCCGGCTGAAACCGCGCCGCGTCGCAGTGTTGGCGGTGCACACTTCGCCCCTGGCGCAGCCGGGCACCGGCGACGCCGGGGGCATGAACGTCTACGTGCTGCAGACCGCGTTGCACCTGGCGCGCCGCGGCATCGAGGTGGAGATCTTCACCCGGGCCACCGCGTCCGCCGACCCGCCCGTCGCCCGGGTGGCGCCCGGCGTGCTGGTGCGCAACGTGGTGGCGGGGCCGTTCGAGGGGCTGGACAAATACGACCTGCCCACCCAGCTGTGCGCGTTCGCCGCGGGGGTGCTGCGCGCCGAAGCGTCGCACGAGCCGGGCTATTACGACATCGTGCATTCGCACTACTGGCTGTCCGGACAGGTCGGCTGGCTGGCCCGCGACCGCTGGGCGGTGCCGCTGGTGCACACCGCGCACACGCTCGCCGCGGTCAAGAATGCCGCGCTGGCCGCGGGTGACGCGCCCGAGCCGCCGCTGCGCACGGTCGGCGAGCAGCAGGTCGTCGACGAGGCGGACCGGCTGATCGTCAACACCGATGACGAAGCCAGGCAATTGATTTCGATCCACCGCGCCGACCCGGCCCGCATCGACGTGGTCCACCCCGGCGTCGATCTCGAGGTGTTCCGCCCGGGTGAGCGCCGCGCGGCCCGGGCCGCCCTGGGGCTGCCGCTCGACGAGGACGTGGTGGCGTTCGTCGGGCGAATCCAGCCGTTGAAGGCCCCCGACATCGTGCTGCGGGCCGCCGCGAAACTGCCGGGCGTGCGCATCGTGGTCGCCGGCGGCCCGTCGGGCAGCGGCCTGGCCTCCCCGGACGGGCTGCGGCGGCTCGCCGACGAACTCGGCATCTCCGCGCGGGTGACTTTCCTGCCCCCGCAGTCCCGCTCGGACCTGGCCACCCTGTTCCAGGCCGCCAGCCTGGTCGCGGTGCCGAGCTATTCGGAGTCGTTCGGCCTGGTCGCCGTCGAGGCCCAGGCCTGTGGCACCCCGGTGGTGGCCGCCGCGGTCGGCGGTCTCCCGGTGGCCGTGCGGGACGGGATCACCGGCACGCTGGTGGCCGGCCATGACGTCGATCGGTGGGCGGGCGCGCTGGACCGAATGCTGCGCTTGCCGGCGCCGCAGGCCGAGGCGATGAGCCGGGCCGCCGCCGCACACGCGGCCACGTTCTCCTGGGAGAACACCACCGACGCGCTGCTGACCAGCTATCGCCGCGCGATCAGCGGGTACACCGCCGAGCGCCGCGGGGTCGGCGCGTGAGCCCCACGGTCGAGCGCGTGATCGAGGACGCGCTGCAGGCCAGCGGTCTTGTGTACTCGAAACACGACGGCGCGCACGGCGGCCGGTCGGGACTGGTGGTGGAGCTGCCCGGCGAGCGCAAGCTCAAGACCAACACCATCCTGAGCGTCGGCGAGCACTCGGTGCGCATCGAGGCGTTCGTGTGCCGCAGGCCCGACGAGAACCACGAGGGGGTCTACCGCTTCCTGCTCAGGCGCAACCGCCGCCTCTACGGCGTGGCCTACACGCTGGACAACGTCGGCGACATCTACCTGGTGGGACGCATGTCGCTCGCGTCCGTGGACGCCGACGAGATCGACCGGGTGCTCGGGCAGGTGCTCGAAGCGGTCGACGCGGACTTCAATACGTTGCTGGAGTTGGGATTTCGCTCGTCGATCCAAAAAGAGTGGGACTGGCGGGTGTCTCGCGGCGAGTCGCTGAAGAACCTGCAGGCGTTCGCTCATTTGATCGACGAAGACGACGAATAAGCTAGCCGGCATGGGAGATACCGGCACGTTGGTGCTGCTCCGCCACGGCGAGAGCGAATGGAACGCAAGCAACCAGTTCACCGGATGGGTCGACGTGGACCTGACCGAGAAGGGCCGGGCCGAGGCGGTGCGCAGCGGCGAGCTGCTGGCCGAGCAGAACCTGTTGCCCGACGTCCTTTACACGTCGCTGCTGCGCCGCGCGATCACCACCGCGCACCTGGCCCTCGACGCCGCCGACCGGTTGTGGATTCCGGTGCGGCGCAGCTGGCGGCTCAACGAACGGCACTACGGGGCGCTGCAGGGCCTCAACAAGGCGGAGACCAAGGACCGCTACGGCGAGGAGCAGTTCATGACCTGGCGGCGCAGCTACGACACGCCGCCGCCACCGATCGAGAAGGGCAGCCAGTTCAGCCAGGACACCGACCCCCGCTACGCCGACATCGGGGGCGGCCCGCTGACCGAATGCCTGGCCGACGTGGTCGTGCGTTTCCTGCCGTATTTCACCGACGTCATCGTCCCGGACCTGCGCAGTGGCAAGACGGTGCTGATCGTCGCGCACGGCAACTCGCTGCGGGCCCTGGTGAAGTACCTCGACCAGATGTCCGACGACGACGTCGTCGGGCTGAACATCCCGACCGGGATTCCGCTGCGCTACGACCTCGACGCCGACCTGCGGCCGGTGGTCGCGGGCGGCACCTACCTCGACCCGGAGGCCGCCGCCGCGGGCGCCGCGGCGGTTGCCAGCCAGGGGCGCCGGTAAAACCGGCCACCGGCCCAAAGCGAGTTTCAAAGGCCTGTTTGCCGAACATCGCGTTAACGGGAGTGGAACACCTGAAGCGAAAAGTGTGACTTGTCCGATTTTGGCCTCGTTCCGCTAGGGCAGCGTTTCCGAAGATTTGTAGGATTTGCTATGTGACTGTGTTCTCGGCGCTGTTGCTGGCCGGGGTCTTGTCCGTGCTGGGGCTGGCCATAGGTGTGGCAGCCGGGACCCGGCTGTCGCCGAAAGCCGCTCATCGCAGGCAGCGGGTCAGCACCGAGTGGACCGGGATAACGGTCGCGCAAATGCTGCAACGCATCGTCGCGCTGATGCCGCTCGGGGTGGCGGTCGTCGATTCTCACCGCGACGTCGTCTACCTCAACGATCGGGCCAGGGAGCTGGGCCTGGTGCGCGACCGCCAGCTCGACGACCAGGCGTGGGAAGCGGCGCAGCAGGCGCTCGGCGGCGTCGACGTGGAGTTCGACCTGCGGCCGGCCAAACGGGCGGCCGGCCGGTCCGGCCTGTCCGTGCACGGCCAGGCGCGGTTGCTCAGCGAGGAAGACCGGCGGTTCGCCGTGGTGTTCGCCCACGATCAGTCCGACTACGCGCGCATGGAGGCGACCAGGCGCGACTTTGTGGCCAACGTCAGCCACGAGCTCAAGACCCCGGTGGGCGCCATGGCCCTGCTCGCCGAGGCGCTGTTGGCGTCCTCGGACGACTCTGAAACCGTTCGCCGGTTTGCCGAGCGGGTGCTCGTCGAAGCCAACCGGCTGGGGGACATGGTCGCCGAGCTGATCGAGCTGTCCCGGCTGCAGGGTGCCGAACGGTTGCCCAACGTGACCGAGGTCGACGTGGATACCGTTGTGTCCGAGGCGATTTCACGGCACAAGGTGGCCGCCGACAACGCCCAGATCGAGGTTCGCACCGACGCGCCCAGCGGCCTCCGGGTGCTGGGCGACGAGACGCTTCTGGTCACCGCGCTGGCCAACCTGGTGTCCAACGCGATCGCCTATTCGCCACCCGGTTCACCGGTCTCGATCAGCCGCCGCCGCCGTGGCGACAACATCGAGATCGCCGTGACCGACCGGGGCATCGGGATCGCGCTGGAGGATCAGGAGCGGGTCTTCGAGCGGTTCTTCCGGGGGGACAAGGCACGCTCGCGCGCCACCGGCGGCAGCGGGCTGGGCCTGGCCATCGTCAAACATGTCGCGGCCAATCACAACGGCAGCATCGGGGTGTGGAGCAAGCCGGGCACCGGTTCCACGTTCACGCTGTCGATTCCGGCCTATAAGGACAACGACGAAGAACCCGAGCAACCGCAGGGTCGCGACGTGCGGCCCAACAGGTCACAACGAGAGGAAGAACTGAGTAGATGACCCGCGCGTACGACAATGCAGAGCAAAGCGATGAGGAGTCGCGCTGATGACCAGTGTGCTGATCGTGGAGGACGAGGAGTCGCTGGCCGATCCGCTGGCATTCCTGTTGCGCAAGGAGGGCTTCGAGGCCACCGTCGTGACGGATGGACAGGCCGCACTGGCCGAGTTCGACCGTGGCGGCGCCGACATCGTGCTGCTCGACTTGATGCTGCCCGGCATGTCGGGGACCGACGTGTGCAAGCAGCTGCGTGCTCGTTCCAGCGTGCCGGTGATCATGGTGACCGCGCGGGACAGCGAGATCGACAAGGTCGTCGGGCTGGAACTCGGCGCCGACGACTACGTGACCAAGCCGTATTCGGCGCGCGAGTTGATCGCCCGGATTCGCGCGGTCACCATGATCACCGGCACGCTGGAACGAGCACGCAGCTGCTTGCACACGTCGGTCCCCGACATGCCGGGCAGCATCAAGTCGAGCAGCACGATGTCGGCGCCGCCACGGTCGAACTCGGCCAGTGCGGCCTGTCCATCCGTCACGACGGTGGCCTCGAAGCCCTCCTTGCGCAACAGCGGGCGGGTGCTGACCCGCGGGCAGTTGATCGATCGGGTGTGGGGCGCCGACTACGTCGGCGACACCAAGACGCTCGACGTCCACGTCAAGCGTCTGCGGTCCAAGATCGAAGCCGACCCGGCCAACCCGGTCCACCTGGTCACCGTGCGGGGACTGGGCTACAAGCTGGAGGGCTAGACCCTGGGGATGAGTGGTCCGCGGCTGGTTGGTTCGTTCGTCGTGATGGTCACGTCCGTCTGGCCGACCAACCGGTAATGCAGACGGCGCCGGGCGTCGTCGTCGATTGTGACGGTGAAGACGTACGTCCCCAGCTTCTCCAACTGAAGCACGGGCATATTGACCGCGAACGCCACCGACTGGGTTTCGCCGTCCTCAACATCGCGCCGTCGGCCAACGTTGAATCGAAAATGTGCCCGGAACGGTTCCCGCTCGCCGAATCCCTTGTCGACCTCGACCGGATGGCCGTCCTCGTCCGCCAGGTCGACGGTGACGGTGTGCTCTTCGTTGGTAGCGGTCCACGGGACCTCCGCGATGATTCCGAGGGCCAACGAAACCGTGAAGGGCCCTGAGCGTCCCGCCGGAATGACCGCCCGGTCTACGCCGCCGCCCATGACGTACAACAAGTTGTTCTGCGCCTCGGCGTGGTTGCACAGAATTGTCGTTAACTCCATCGGTTGCTCCCGCAGACGACAGTTGCTAGCTGGGCGGTCACACCTTATCCGATCTGGCGGGGAAGCGGGATTATCGCGCCGCCCTGGCGCCCTCGCGCTGACCCTTCTTTTTCGCACGGGTCGAGCAGCAATGCGACATTTCGCAATGGAACTGGTCACTGCATTCATGCGAACAATAAATTGAAGCGGCCGGAAGCCAGTCCGGGTCGGACAAGTCGCGCGGTCGGTCGTTGGGATCGAACGTGTGGCCGCAATGCACGCAGGTCCTGACCTTGGTAGCCATGTCGTCAGGGTACGCGCGGGGGCGCTCAATCGCTGCCCGTTTCCGCATTTCGCAGAAATGCCAAGTGCGCAATTCAACCGGAAATCGCCGGCGCCAGCGAATTAGTTTTTCAAACTAACTCGGTCGTCGGCGGATGTCGATCGCGGCGCGGTTCGACACGACCGTCGCGGCGATCACGATGAATTCGACGGCGCGGCAGGCCAATAGGCGCCGGGTCGGCATCCGGCAGCGAAATGTCCTGCGGCGCAGGCCGTTCCAGGCCCGTGATGCCGGTCGGCGGCGGCGAGTGGCCCAAGGCGGCTTTCGGCGAGCGGTGTGGTCACGGCCCGGGCGGCGACGTGGCCTCGAACACGTCGGCGCAGCCGAAGGAATTAATTCGGCAGCCATGACGTTCGGGGTAGCCGTGGCGCGCGACGAAATGCTCGAACGGGTGAACTGTCTTAGCATCAGCCCATTGGTGGACCGTGATCGGGGGGAACGGTGTTGACGCTTCTCAAGCGGGCATGGGTTCCCGTGGTCGTGGTGGTGGCGGTGATCATCGGCGGCGTCGCGGTGGACCGCCTCAACGGCGTTTTCCCGGGACCCGGCCTGCCCAAGCCCGATCCGCGGGACGCGACCCCGCCCTACGCCGCCAAGACCGCCGTCTACGAAATCCTGGGGCCAGCCGGGACCACCGGCGTCGTCAACTGGATGGATGCCGACGCGCAACCGCAGAAGGCCAACTTCACCACGTTGCCGTGGTCGACGACGATCGTCGCCCAGATGCCCGGCATCTTCGCCTACGTCGTCGCGCAAGGTGACAGCCCCTCCATCGGTTGCCGGATCACGGTCGACGGCAAGTTGGTCGATCAACGGCAAGCCGAGACGCGCAATGCGCAGGTCTCCTGCCTGGACAAGTCCGCATGACCGACAACACCAGCGACACCGACGAAATACCCGTCGCACAACCCACCGAAGTCGAGCACAAGCCGCGTATCGCCCGCGCCGTCCGCGTCCTGGCGCTGCCGATCGTCGTCTGCTGGGTGCTGATCGCGGTCGGCGTCAACGTCTTCGTCCCACAGTTGGAGAAGGTTGCCGAGGAGATCTCCGTTCCGCTCTCGCCGTCCGACGCACCGTCGGTCACCGGGATGAAGCACATCGGCGAGAAGTTCAAGGAGTACGACTCCGACAACCTCGTCCTGGTCACCCTGGTCGGTGATAAACCGCTCGGCCCGGACGCGCACCGGTTCTACGACGACCTAGTCAAAAAGATCCAGGCCGACCACGAACACGTCGAGCACGCGCTGAACTTCTGGGGACAGCGCTTCACGTCCTCAGGTGTGGAGAGCTACGACCATAAGGCCGCCTACGTCCAGGTCAACCTCAAAGGCGATCAGGGAGGGGCGGTCGGCGACGAATCCGTTGCCGCGGTGCGCAAGATCGTCGCGGACTCCACGCCGCCCGCCGGCGTCAAGGCCTACGTCGCGGGCCAGGGAGCGCTGACCGCCGACGTGATCGTTGTCGGTGACAAGAGCCTGGCCAAGATCACCATCATCACGGTCGTCATCATCGCGATCATGCTGATGTTCGTTTACCGGTCCATCGGCACCGTGTTGCTGACCATGTTCATCCTCTTCATTGGGCTGCTGTCCGGCCGCGGCGTGGTGTCGCTGCTGGGCGAAACCGGCGTCATGGGGTTGTCGACCTTCGCCGTGAACCTGCTGACCTCACTCGCGATCGCGGCGGGTACCGATTACGCGATTTTCATGGTGGGCCGCTACCAGGAGGGCCGTGAACGCGGTCTGGACCGGGAAGCCGCCTATTACGACACCTTCGCCGGTGTCAGCAAGGTGGTCCTGGGCTCGGGTCTGACCATTGTTGGGGCGCTGGCCTGCTTGAAGTTCACCCGGCTGCCTTACTTCAGTTCGCTGGCGTTCCCGTGCGCGATCGGTCTGCTGGTGGTGGTGGCGGCCGGGGTCACGCTGACGCCCGCTCTCATCGCAGTCGCCAGTGGCTTCGGTCTTCTGGACCCCAAGCGCAAGTTCAACTACACCCGGTGGCGCCGCCTGGCGACGGCCATCGTGCGCTGGCCGGCGCCCATCCTCGCCATTTCCGTCATTCTTGCGATCGTTGGCGCCCTTGGTCTCGCGGGCTTCACCCCGCGCTACAACGACCTCTACTACCTGCCGCATAGCGCCGCCTCGGTCCAGGCCTACGACGCGGCCGACCGGCACTTCACCCAGGCCCGTCTCAACCCGGACCTGCTGATGATCGAATCGGACCACGATCTGCGCAATCCCCGAGACATGCTGGTGCTGGACAAGGTTGCCGGTGCCATCTTCCGGGTGCCGGGCATCGAACGGGTGCAGAGCATCACCCGACCGCTCGGCCCACCGATCGAAGACGGGTCAATTCCGTTCCAGCTCAGCGTGCAAACCGCGCCGATCCGTGACAACCTCAACTACCTGAGAGACCGCGTCGGCGACATCAAGAAGATCACGGGGTTCCTCGACACCCAGATCTCCCTGCTGGAACGCCAGTACGCGATCACCCAGAAGCTCGCCAACGCGACGGACGACAGCGCAAAAACCACGGCGGAGACCGCCGCCATCACCGACGAAATTCGCGACCACATCGCCGATTTCGACGACTTCTGGCGACCGATCCGCAGCTACTTCTACTGGGAGAGGCACTGCTACGACATCCCGATGTGCTGGTCGCTGCGTAGCCTGTTCGACGCCTTGGACGGGTTTGATCAGCTCGCCGAGAAGTTCCACGCCCTCACCGGCGATCTCACCAACACGGCCGCGGCCACGCGCGAATTGTTGGCGATCATTCCGGAGAACATCGCCGTGTCGAAGGCGATCCGGGATACGACGCTGACCATTTACAGCTCGTTCGACAGTCTGATCGACCAGTTCGACCGGCTCACCGACACCAATGCTGTGATGGGTAAGTCGTTCAACGACGCTCGGGTGGAGAGCCTGTTTTACCTGCCGCCGGAGATCTTCCAGAACTCCGATTTCCAGTTCGGGTTGAGCCTGATGGTGTCGCCCGACGGAAAGGCCGCGCGCTTCATCATCACTCACTCCCTGGACCCGGCAACCGCGGAAGGCATCAAGTCCGTCGAGCAAGAGCGCAACGCGGCCAAGGAGGCGCTGAAGCTCACCTCGCTGGAGAACGCCGACATCTACCTCGGCGGCACCGCCGCGACATTCAACGACATCGCCACCGGCGCCTGGTACGACCTGCTGATCGCCGCGGTGGCGTCGATCGTGCTGATCTTCATCATCATGGTGATCGTCACCCGCGCTCTGGTCGCGGCGGGCGTCATCGTCGGCACGATCGTGCTGTCGCTGGGAGCGGCGTTCGGATTCTCGACGTTGATCTGGCAGCATTTGGGCCACTTCCAGTTGCACTGGGTGGCAACGGAATTCGCGCTGATCGTGCTCTTGGCGGTGGGGTCTGATTACAACCTGATGCTGGTGTCGCGGATCGAGGAGGAGATCGGGGCCGGCCTGAACACCGGACTCATCCGCGGCGTCGGCGTGACGGGCCCGGTGGTGTCCGCGGCCGGTGTGGTGTTCGCCGTGACCATGGCCGCGATGCTCTCCAGCGATCTGCGGGCGATCGGTCAGTTCGGTACGACGATCGGTATCGGTCTGATGTTCGACACCTTCGTCGTTCGGACGCTGATCACGCCGTCGATCATGACGCTGATGGGCCGCTGGTTCTGGTGGCCGAAGCGGGTCCGGGTCCGCCCGGCCAGCCAGATGCTTCGGTCCGTCGGGCCGCGCCCGCTGGTTCGTGCGCTGCTGCACCAGCCGCGGCACGCGGCCGCGCCGGATCCGCAGACGTAACCGCCTAGCTTCCCGGGCATTTCGCGGCGGCCGCCTGCGGCCTGATTGTCACGCGCCGTTTACGACATTTGCTGGTACTCGACCGCCAGGCACGTTATTCTATCGCCGTTGAAAAATTATTCTATGGCTGTTGAAAATCGGGCCCGGCCCGCTGCGGAGAGGACTGCCGACATGGACTTTGCGTCGCTGCCTCCGGAGATCAACTCCGGGCTGATGTACTCCGGGCCCGGGGCGGGGCCGATGCTCGCGGCCGCGGCGGGTTGGGAAGCGTTGGCCGCGCAGCTGGAATCCACCGCGGCCGGCTACGCGACCGAGCTGGCGGGTCTGACCGGCCAGGCATGGTCCGGCCCGTCGTCGCTGCTGATGACGGCGGCGGCCACACCCTACGTGCAGTGGCTGTCCAGCGCCGCCTCGCAGGCCGCGCAGACCGGCGTGCAGGCCTACGCGGCGGGGGCCGCGTACGAGGCGGCGTTTGCGATGACCGTGCCGCCGCCGGTGATCGCGGCCAACCGGGCGCAATTGCTGGCGCTGATCGCGACCAACTTCTTCGGTCAGAACACCCCGGCGATCGCGGCCGCCGAGGCTCAATACCTGCAGATGTGGGTCCAAGACGCCAGCGCGATGTACGGCTATTCGGCGGCCTGCGAGATCGCCAGCAGGCTGACCCCGTTCGACGAGCCGCCGCGGACCACGAACCCGGCCAGGCAGGGCGCCCAGGCCCAGACGCTGGCGGCGGAGGCCACCGGCAACGCCACCCGGCAGCTGGCTTCGGCCAATGCCACGATGCACACCGCCACCGCCGCCACGCCCGTCGCGCCAGGCGAAACGGTCACCGCCCCACCGGGCAGCACCATCGCCATCGGCACCAACACGGGCATGTACCTCAACAGCGGCTCGATCACCATCACGGGCTCCGGCACCAACCTCATCAGCTTCGGATCCGTTATCGTCAACCCCGGCAGCACAATTCACACGCTGATCGACTGTTCCGAGGGTGGTGTTCTGGTCCCTGGCGGCGTCGACGTCACCGCCGGGTCCAGCCCGCTCGTCCTGACCCCGGGATCGTTCCAGGAGGTCCTGGTCACCCTCGTCAACGGCTCCGCCACACTCCCCGTCGTCGGGGCGGAACAGGTCGCGGTCCAGACCATCGGCAACACGGCCACCGCCATCGCCGGCCCCGCGGGCGCGTCCATCACCAACGTCTTCGGCACCGTCAGCATCGCCACGGTCACGCCGATACCCAGCCCGACCGGCGCATTGGGGACTCCGCTGGCCGCGCCGGGGCTCGCGGGTACCGCCGGGATTGAGCCCCAGCTCGACGTGGATGGGCTATTGGATTGGGCCCAAACGCTTTCCGGCGCCGGATGAGGGACATGCCGACAGACCCAAACGCGCGGCCCGCATGGCCGTTTCACCCGGCGTGCGGGGTCGGTGCCCCGTCCGCCGGGATGGGTGACGCGGATTCACTCGGTCCGCTGTCGGTGCCCGCGGCCTGGACGACGAACGCCCCGGAGGCGAGGGCGGCTCCGCGTGCTCTACCGGACGCCCGCGTCGACGCCGCCCGGCCCGGGCGTACGTTTCGGCCGGCGTTGATGGCGACGATCACCGGGCACCCATCACCTCGTCGGCCACGCCCAGCGCCAGCGCCATGATCGACACCTGCGGGTTGACCTCCGGGCAGCTCGGCAGGATCGAGGCGTCGGCCACCCACACGCCGTCCACGCCGCGCAACCGCCCCGCCTCGTCGACCGGGCACAACTGATCGTCGGCGCCCGCGGCGGCCGTGCCGGTCGGGTGGAAGGCGGCCAGGTGCAGGCTTCGGGGATCGCTGCGCCGCAACGCATCCCGCAGGGCGGGCAGCGACGTCACCGTCATCGCGCCGGGCAGACCGGTGAGCACCTCGGTCGCGCCGGCGGCGAACAACAGCCGGCCCATCGCCTCGATCGCCACCACGAGCTTGCCGACGTCGGTGGGGGCGATGTTGTAGCGCACCAGCGTCTCACCGCGCACCGTGGACACCGACCCGACACCGCGGTCGGCCACCATGGCGCCGAACGTGGCCACCCGGGGCGCGGCGTCCAGCCAGCCGAGCAGCTCGGCGCCGTAGCCGGGATACACCATCGAGCCCATTCCGGGCGGGGTGGACGTGGCCTCGATCAGCACGCCGTGCGACTCGTGCAGCTCGTGTACCGCGGCGCTTTGCAGCACCCCGTGCCAGGCGACGACGTCGTCCTCGAAGCGCCCCGCGAGCATCGTCGCGGGATGCAGCGCCAGGTTGCGGCCGAGTCGCGGGTGCGAGCCGAAAGCGCTGCGCCGCAACAATCCCGGCGTCTCGGTGGCGCCGGCCGCCACGATGACGGTGTCGGCCAGGACGTCCAGTGCCGTGCCGTCGGGCCGGCGGGCCCGCACGCCGCGGGCGCGCCCGCGCCGGTGCAGCACCCGCTCGACGCGGGCCTCGGAGATGATCCGCGCGCCCGCCGCGCACGCCTGCGGCAGCGCGTTGAGGTGCACGCCGAACTTGGCGTTGCGCGGGCACCCGATCGCGCACTGGCAGCACCCTTCGCAGCCCGGTGCGTTGCGCGGAATGGGCGCCGCCCGCCAGCCCAGCGTGGCGGCGGCGTCCAGCAGCAGCCGGCCGTTGCGGCCCATGATCTCCAGCGGCACCGGGGCGACCTGCAGCGTGCGCTCGACGTCGTCGAGGCGCTCGCCCAGCCGGTCGGGATCGGCCAGGGTGAGCCCGAAGTCGTCGCGCCAGCGCCGCTGCACCGCCGGCGGCGGGCGGTAGCAGGTGCCGGAATTCACCACCGTGGTGCCGCCGACCGCCCGGCCGATGGGCAGCACCACCGACGGGCGCCCCAGGGCGACGGTGGCGCCGGCCCCGCGGTACAGCCCGGCATAGCGATCGATCGGATGGGTGGTCCGGAATTCCCCGACGGTCCAGCGGCGTCCCTCCTCGAGGACGACGACGTCCAGTCCGGCCCGCGCCAGGGAGCGGGCCACCATCGCGCCGCCGGCGCCGGACCCCACGATCACCGCGTCGGCGGTGACGACGGAGCGGCTCTCGGCCGACGAGGCGATGTTCAACGCCGAATCTGGCCGTGCCGTCCCGTGCTGGCTCGCGTGCGAAAGAAGCTCGGGCGCATAGGTTTCCGCGCCGTTGGCCAGCAACGCGATCGCCTTCAATGCCTCGACGGCCGCGCCGGCGTCCGGACTGAGCGCGGCGACCCGGCGCAGCACCTGCTCGCGTCGGTCGGGGCCGAGCCGCGACATCGACCGGCCGGTGGTGACGTAGCTGGCCGCGGCCAGCGTGAGCAGCCCGGCACGCGCCGCCACCCGTGACGTCGTCGGCAGCTGCCGCAGGTAGCGCTCGACGCGCTGCGTCAGCTCGGAGGCCGCCGGGCCGCCGAGTTCCTCGGGCAGCAGCGCGGTGCCGAACGAGCCGACCAGGCTCATATCAGCCGCGCGAGGCGGCGGCCCAGCTTGATGAAGAACGGGTAGGTGGCGAAGATGGCGCCCGCCGCAGCGTGCAGGGGCCACTCCGCCTTGGCGGTGTCCACGCGGAAAATGCCGCTGTTCCACATGAAGTCGCGGCCGTTGCGGGCGCGGAAGGGGCGCCACAGCACCCCGAGGCCGGGCACGTTGTTGTAGAGCCCGAATGACCCGCCGAAGAAGACGCCCAGGGTGGCGGCCTCCGCAACGTCGCGCTGGTCGGCGGGCAGCCGCCGCTCAATGAGCACGCCGGAGGCGAACAGCAGTGGTGGGTCGAGCAGAAAGCTCATGTCGGGATCCTTTCGTTGACATCCGGCGCCGCATCGCCGCGCAGGCCCACCTCGGCGTGCCCGGTGCCCAGCACCGACCATTGCCGGTCGTCGATCTCGATGTGGACGTCGGCTTGTTCGGTGTTCGTGCACACCGCCCTGCCGCCGTCGGGGTCGGTGTATTCCAGGCTCACGCACTTCTCCGCCGGCTGGTCGATCCGGATGAGCACCCGCCGGCCGCCGATGCGTCCCTCCAGCTGCCAGTGCGCCACGCCGAGGGTGGTCCGCATCCGCAGTGACGGCAATGGACCTGCGGGCCAATCCCTTCCGTCGATGCGAAACCGGACGAACGCCAGCGGGGCCAGCCTGCGCAACCCCGGCTTGTGCGAGACGGCGCTGACCGCCTCCACCACATCGCCGTTGCCGAGGTCGGCGTGCACCCATCCCCAGCGCTTGGCGTTGCCGTGCCCGTAGATGTGGGCGACCCCGCCGCGCCACCCCTCGAGGCGCAAAGCGGTGTCGGCCACGGTGAGCGAGCCGGCGAAGTCGGCGGTGGGGGCGAGGACGACCTGGGCGCCCGGCAGCAGCTCGCGGTCCCAGGCCGCGCGGGGAAACGTCCACAGCGGTGCGCCCGTTTCGGCCCAGGACAGGTCCCAAGCGAGCGAGCCGGCGCGCCCGGTCAGCTGTTTGTCGCCCACCCGCGCGCCCGCGGCGTCGAACCACCAGGGGCCGGACGGGGGCTGGGCGGGCGCGGGACCGAACCGCTCGGTGCGGGGCGGGCCGTCGGCGGGGAACCAGGTGGCCCAGCCGTGCGCGTAGGCGTCGCCCCGGAGCGGGGCGACCGTCTCGCAGTGCACCCACAGCCCGGCGCGCGTCGCCGGATCCGAGAGGGTGGCGTACCAGACCTCCAGGCGGCCGGCCTTGCCGCGCCAGCGTGGGGCCGCCGCCAATCGCGTGTCTCCGTCCATTGCTCACCTTCCGTGGATGCGTCCACTATATTGGTTGAGCCAATGAACCAGTCAAGTCCGCTGCGCCCGCCCGACCGCCAGCGCGTCGATGAACAGATCGCCGCGTCGATCACCGACGCGATCCTCGACGGCGCGTTTCCGCCGGGTACGGCCCTGCCGCCCGAGCGGGACCTGGCCGAACAGCTCGGTGTCAACCGCACGTCGCTGCGCCAAGGCCTGGCCCGGCTGCAGGAGATGGGGCTGATCGAGACCCGGCACGGCAGCGGCAACGTGGTCGCCGACCCGCACGGGCTCACCCACCCCGCGGTCGTCGAGGCGTTGGTCCGCAAGCTGGGGCCGGAGTTCCTCGTGGAACTGTTCGAGATCCGGGCCGCCTTGGGGCCGTTGATCGGCCGGTCGGCCGCGCGACGGGGCGCGCCCGAGGATGCCGAGGCGCTGCGCGCCGCGCTGGCGGCGGTCCGCGACGCCGATAGCGTCCAGGCGCGCCAGGCGGCCGACCTCGCCTACTTTCGGACGCTCATCCAGCACAGCCGCAACCGTGCGCTGGTGTTGCTGTATCGCTGGGTCGAGGACGCTTTCGGCGGCCGGGAGCACGAACTGACCGCCGCCTACGACGACGCCGCGCCCGTGGTGGCCGGCCTCAGCGCGATCACCGAGGCCGTGCTGGCGGGCGACGAGGCGGGGGCCGCCGCGGCGGTCGAGGCGTACCTGCACGCCAGCGCGCAGCGAATGCTCTTGTCCTACAACAAGACTGGTGCTACTCGGCGAGCCGAGTCGCCGGATGCACCGCGATGAGCCCCAACTTGCCGCGGCGCTTGCACATCGCCGCCAGCTCCGCGTAGGCCTTGGCGCCGAGCAGCTCGGTGAGCTCGTCGGCCATGCTCTCCCACACCTGCTTGGCGCCGACGTGGGCGCCGGGGTCGCCGGTGCAGTACCAGTGCAGGTCGGCGCCGCCGGAACCCCAACCGCGGCGGTCGTATTCGGTGACCCAGGTCTTGAGTATCTCGGTCCCGTCGGGCCGGGTCACCCACTCCTGGCTGCGCCGGATCGGCAGCTGCCAGCAGACGTCGGGCTTCATGGTCAGCGGCGCGACGCCGAGCTTGAGGGCCTTACTGTGCAGGGCGCATCCGACGCCGCCGGGGAAGCCGGGCCGGTTCAGAAAGATGCAGGCGTCCTTGTGTTTGCGCGTGCGGTACTGCGGCTGCCCGTCGTGCTCGTCGAGCTCCAGATACCCCTTGCGGCCCAAGCCCTTTTCGCGGAATTGCCAGTCCTCGTCGGTCAGCTGCTGCACGGCGTCGTCGAGCCGGGCGCGGTCGTCGTCGTCGGACAGGAACGCCCCGTGCGAGCAGCAGCCGTCGTCCGGGCGGCCCGCCACCGTGCCGTGGCAGGCGGGCGTGCCGAACACGCAAGTCCACCGCGACAGCAGCCAGGTGAGGTCGGCCGCGATCAGGTGCTCGGGGTTGTCCGGGTCATAGAACTCCACCCACTCACGGGCGAAGTCCAGTTCGACCTCGTGTCCCGGCTCAGGGTAGGAATTCGCCACGGCGTCCACGTTAGTCGACAAAACCGGCTCTTCGGCCCGCTGACACTCGGGGCCCGACGGATCAAGATCGGCAACGTCCCCAGCGGGCCGCAACGCGCGGCCCACCCGTATCCGACTAGGTTGTTTCCCGTGCGATTGGGCGTGCTCGACGTGGGCAGCAACACGGTTCACCTCTTGGTGGTTGATGCGCACCGTGGCGGGCATCCCACGCCCATGAGTTCGACGAAGGCCACGCTGCGATTGGCCGAGTCGATCGACAGCTCGGGCAAGATCACCAAGCGCGGCGCCGAGAAGCTGATCTCCACGATCGACGAGTTCGCCAAGATCGCGGACAGCTCCGGGTGCGCCGAGCTGATGGCGTTCGCCACCTCGGCGCTGCGCGACGCGGTGAACTCCGACGACGTGCTCGCCCGCGTCCGCAAGGAAACCGGCGTCGAGCTGGAGGCGCTCAGCGGGGTCGACGAGTCGCGGCTGACCTTCCTGGCGGTGCGCCGGTGGTACGGCTGGAGCGCGGGGCGGATCATCAACCTCGACATCGGCGGCGGCTCGCTCGAGATGTCCAGCGGCGTCGACGAGGAGCCCGAGGTGGCGCTGTCTTTGCCGCTGGGCGCCGGCCGGCTGACCCGCGAATGGCTACCCGACGACCCGCCCGGGCGGCGCAGGGTCGGGATGCTGCGGGACTGGCTGGACGCCGAGCTCGCCGAGGCCAGCGAGCAGGTGCTCGACGCCGGCGCGCCCGACCTGGCGGTGGCGACGTCGAAGACGTTTCGCTCGCTCGCGCGGCTGACGGGCGCGGCGCCGTCGGCTGCAGGACCGCGGGTGAAGAGGACGCTCACAGCAAACGGCCTCAGGCAACTCATATCTTTCATCTCTAGGATGACGACCGCTGACCGGGCAGAACTGGAAGGGGTGAGCGCCGAGCGCGCGCCACAGATCGTGGCGGGTGCGCTGGTGGCGGAGGCGAGTATGCGAGCGCTGTCGATCGAATCGGTGGATATCTGCCCGTGGGCGTTACGGGAAGGTCTCATCTTGCGCAAACTCGACAGCGAAGCCGACGGAACGCCCCTCATGAAGCGATCCGTGCGCGATGCTGGAGGCCAGGCAGGTGATCGGGACGGCAACCGATCGAGAGGCGACAAAGCATGACCGGACCACACTCCGAGACCGAGAGCCCCGGCACTCGGCCGATCTCGGTGGCCGAACTTCTGGCCAGGAACGGAACCATCGGCGCCCCCGCGGTCACGCGGCGCAGGCGCAGGCGGCGCGGCGATAGCGACGCGGTCACCGTCGCCGAGCTGACCGGTGAGATCCCGATCATCCGTGACGACGACGAGGACCCGCGCACGGCCGAACGGCCGGCCGCCGAGGAAACCGAGGCCGAGCAGCAAACCGAAGACAAGCCCGCGGCCGCGTACTGGTCGCAGCCCGAGCCGCGTTGGCCCAAGTCGCCGTCTCAGCCCAAGAAGGCCTCCGGCCCCGAGCGCAGCGCGTACCCGCGCCCGCTGAGCCACGGCGAGGCGGGGGAGACCAACGGCATCGGGCAATCGGGCGCCGAGGACATGAATCCCGATCCGCTGGACCACTACACCGATCTGCCGGTGGACGTGATGGATTCGGAGGTCCGCGACGCCGAGCCCGCGCTGGAGGATTCCGCCTATGTGCGCTCCTACCTGCAGACCGAGGCCGACGAGGACGACGAGGACGCGGAGGACCCGTTCGCCGCCGGTTTGTTGCCGCACGAGGAGCGCGACGAGGACCACCCCGACGGCGCGACCGAGGGGGTGGCCACGGCGACCGACGCCCACGCGGGCCCGGGCAGGTTCGAGGCGTTGTGGCGCGGCAGCCTGGTCGTCTTCCAGTCGATCCTGGCCGTGGCCTTCGGCGCCGGCCTGTTCGTCGCCTTCGACGAGCTGTGGCGCTGGAACAGCATCGTGGCGCTGGTGCTCTCGGTGCTGGTGATCCTCGGCCTGGTCGTCGGCGTCCGGGTGGTGCGCAAGACCGAGGACATCGCGAGCACATTGATCGCGGTCGCGGTGGGGGCGCTGATCACCCTGGGCCCGTTGGCGCTGTCGTTGCAGTCGGGCTAGGCGGACCGGGGACCACACAGACCGTTGCGCCCAGCTATCAAAGTCGGACTCTCAACGGCTTCGGTGTACCCATTGCGGGCCGAGGCCGCGTTCGAGTACGCCGCGCGGCTCGGGTACGACGGCGTCGAGCTGATGGTGTGGGCCGAGTCGGTCAGCCAGGACATCGACGCCATCGAAAAGCTGTCCCGGCGCTATCGCGTCCCGGTGCTGTCCGTGCACGCGCCCTGCCTGCTGATCTCGCAGCGGGTGTGGGGCGCCAACCCGATCCCCAAGCTGGACCGCAGCGTGCGGGCCGCCGAACAACTCGGCGCGCAGACCGTCGTCGTGCATCCGCCGTTTCGCTGGCAGCGGCGCTACGCCGAGGGGTTCAGCGACCAGGTCGCCGAGCTGGAAGCCTCGAGTGACGTGCTGATCGCGGTGGAGAACATGTTCCCGTTCCGGGCGGACCGGTTCTTCGGCTCGGGCCAATCGCTGGAGCGGATGCGCAGGCGGGGCGGCGGCCCCGGCCCGGCGATCTCGGCGTTCGCACCCTCCTACGACCCGCTGGACGGCAACCACGCCCACTACACGCTGGACTTGTCCCACACCGCGACCGCGGGCAGCGACTCGCTGGACATGGCGCAGCGGATGGGCGGCGGATTGGTGCACCTGCACCTGTGCGACGGCAGCGGCCTGCCCGCCGACGAGCACCTGGTGCCCGGGCGCGGCACCCAGCCCACCGCCGAGGTGTGCCAGATGCTGGCCGGCAGCCACTTCGCCGGCCACGTCATCCTGGAAGTTTCCACGTCCAGCGCGCGTTCAGCCAATGAGCGCGAGAGCATGCTCGCCGAATCGCTGCAGTTCGCCCGCACGCACCTGCTGCGCTGACAGACCCAGGAGACCATGAACGCGTTATTCACCACCGCGATGGCATTGCGGGAGGTCGGCCCCGGCGTCTTCGAGGGCGAGCTCGACAAGCACTGGACCATCGGTCCCAAGGTGCACGGCGGCGCCATGCTGGCGCTCTGCGCCAATGCCGCCCGCACCGCCTGCGGTGGGCCGTCGAGCGAGTTCGAACCGGTTCAGCAGCCGGTCGCGGTGTCGGCGAGCTTCCTGTGGGCCCCGGATCCGGGGCCGATGCACCTGGTGACGTCGATCCGCAAGCGCGGCCGCCGCATCAGCGTCGTCGACGTCGAGCTCACCCAGGGTGATCGGACCGCCGTGCACGCCGTAGTCAACCTCGGCGAGCCCGAACACTTTCCGCCCGACGGTGACGCCAAGCCCCTGCTGTCGGCCAACCCGGTGGTGGACCTGATGGCGCCCGAGCCGCCCGACGACATCGCCCCGATCGGGCCGGGCCACCCGCTGGCCGGCCTGGTGCACCTCGGCGAGGGCTGCGACGTCCGACCGGTGCTGTCGACGCTGGGTCCGACGGCCGACGGGGGCCCGCCGGTGATCCAGATGTGGGCGCGCCCCCGCGACGTCGCCCCGGACGCCCTGTTCGCGCTGATGTGCGGGGATCTGTCGGCGCCGGTGACCTTCGCCGTGGAACGCACCGGCTGGGCGCCCACCGTCCAACTGACCGCCTTCCTGCGCGGGCTGCCCGCCGACGGGTGGCTGCGAATCATCGCGACCTGCACGGAGATCGGGCACGACTGGTTCGACGAGGACCACACCGTCGTCGACAGCCTGGGCCGCCTCGTGGTGCAAGCCCGTCAACTGGCGCTGGTCCCTGCCGCTGGTTAGACGCCGGTGTCTGCGATGCTGTCGGGCATGGCAAGAATCGCGATCATCGGTGGCGGCAGCATCGGGGAGGCACTGCTGTCGGGTCTGCTGCGCGCGGGCCGGCAGGTCAAAGACCTGGTGGTGGCCGAACGCGTGCCCGAGCGCGCCCAGTACCTGGCCGACACCTATTCGGTGTTGATCACCTCGGTGGCCGACGCGGCGGAGAACGCGTCCTTCGTGGTGGTCGCGGTGAAGCCCACCGACGTGGAGCCGGTGCTGGCGGAGCTGTCCCGGGCCGCGGCGGCGTCCGAGAGCGACACCGCCGAGCAGGTGTTCGTCACCGTCGCGGCGGGCATCGGCATCTCGTATTTCGAATCGAAGCTGCCCGCCGGGACACCGGTGGTCCGGGCGATGCCCAACGCGGCGGCGCTCGTCGGCGCGGGGGTGACCGCGCTGGCCACGGGCCGGTTCGTCACCGCCCCGCAACTCGAGGGGGTATCGGCCCTGTTCGACTCCGTCGGTGGCGTGCTGACCGTGCCCGAGGCCCAGATGGACGCCGTGACCGCGCTGTCGGGGTCAGGCCCGGCCTACTTCTTCTTGATGGTCGAGGCGCTGATCGACGCTGGGGTGGCCGCCGGGCTGAGCCGGGAGGTGGCCACCGACCTGACGGCGCAGACGATGGCCGGATCCGCGGCCATGCTGCTGGAACGGATGGACGCCGACGGGCGGCCGGGGGAGGGCGAGACCCCGGGGCTGCGCGTGGACGCCACGGCGACGCAGCTGCGGGCGACCATCACCTCACCCGGCGGCACGACCGCCGCGGGGCTGCGGGAACTGGAACGGGGCGGCCTGCGGACGGCCGTCGACGCGGCCGTTCAGGCCGCCAAAACGCGCTCTGAGCAGCTAAGAATTACATCGGAGTAATCCAAGAAATTTGAACTGATTGTCCCCCACCAGTACCAGTAACCCCATTAGTCCCGCTATTCTCCTCTTTGTATGCACGTGTGGGTGCCAGCGGAGGGGAAGCCGCTGGCATTGCGGGTGCCTGACACGATTGGGTTGCGATGACGTCTACGAACGGGCCATCGGCGCGCGATTCTGCTGGTAAGCGGGACACCGGTTCCGGCGAGGGCCAGCAGGGCAGGACACAATTCTTGACCGTCGCCGAAGTGGCCGCGTTGATGCGGGTCTCCAAGATGACGGTGTACCGGCTGGTGCACAACGGCGAGCTGCCCGCGGTCCGGGTCGGGCGGTCTTTCCGGGTGCACGCCAAGGCGGTGCACGACATGCTGGAGACGTCTTACTTCGACGCGGGCTGACCCGAAACCGCACTTCGCTCTTCGCTCGGTGGTCGCCGACGCCGTTTGGTGTTCGGTGCGTCCCGCCGGGTAAAGTGTCCGGGTCAATCCTGCAAACAGGTCACGGGTCAGATAGCGGAGTTCATGGGTTCAGTAATCAAGAAGCGGCGCAAGCGCATGTCGAAGAAGAAGCACCGCAAGTTGTTGCGCCGCACTCGGGTGCAGCGCAGAAAACTCGGCAAGTAGGCCCGCCCGCGGCATCCGCTGCGGTCTCTCCGGAGTCGATAGGCTGTTTGGGTGGGTCAGTCGAGTGGGGATGGCGCCGGAACCGGCGACACCGCGAGCAACACGGTGCACTACCCCAAGGTGGTGCTGGTCACCGGTGCGTGCCGGTTCCTGGGCGGCTACCTGACGGCGCGGCTCGCGCAGAACCCGATGATCAACGCGGTCATCGCCGTGGACGCGATCGCGCCCAGCAAGGACATGCTCCGCCGGATGGGGCGCGCGGAGTTCGTCCGCGCCGACATCCGTAACCCGTTCATCGCCAAAGTGATTCGCAACGGCGAGGTGGACACCGTGGTGCACGCGGCCGCGGCGTCGTACGCCCCGCGGTCCGGGGGCACCGCGGCGTTGAAGGAAATCAACGTGATGGGTGCGATGCAGCTGTTCGCCGCCTGTCAGAAGGCGCCCTCGGTGCGGCGCGTGGTGCTCAAGTCGACGTCTGAGGTGTATGGGTCCAGCGCGCACGATCCGGTGATGTTCACCGAGGACAGCACGAGCCGCCGGCCCTTGCGCGGCGGTTTCGCGAAGGACAGCCTGGACATCGAGGCCTATGCCCGCGGACTGGGCCGCCGTCGGCCCGATATCGCGGTGACGATCCTGCGGCTGGCCAACATGATCGGACCCGCTATGGACACCACGCTGTCGCGGTACCTGGCCGGGCCGTTGGTGCCGACGATGTTCGGCCGCGACGCGCGGCTGCAGTTGCTCCACGAGCAGGATGCGCTGGGCGCGCTGGATCGCGCGGCGATGGCCGGCAAGGCCGGCACGTTCAACATCGGCGCCGACGGCATCATCATGCTGTCGCAAGCGATCCGCCGGGCCGGCCGGATTCCGTTGCCAGTGCCCGGTTTTGGCGTGTGGGCGCTCGATTCGTTGAGACGGGCTAACCGTTACAACGAGATCAGCCGCGATCAGTTCGCCTACCTGAGTTACGGCCGCGTCATGGACACCACCCGGATGCGGACGGAGCTGGGCTATCAGCCGAAATGGACGACCGCCGAGGCCTTCGACGACTACGTTCGCGGCCGCGGCATGACTCCCATTATCGATCCGCATCGGGTACGCTCCTTGGAAGGTCGCGCCATATCCCTAGCTCAGCGCTGGGGCAGCCGAAATCCAATTCCGTGGGGTGGGGTCAGGTAGGAATCGTGGCGGGTGAAAGCAGAGCGAATGTTATTCCGCTGCATACGAATCGGGGTCGGGTAGCAGCACGCCGGAGAGCCGATCAGCGCGCGGAGTCCGCCCGCCAGCATCCCTCCTTGCTCTCGGATCCGAATGGTCGGGCGTCGGCCGAGCAGATCGCCGCCGTCGTTCGCGAGATCGATGAGCATCGGCGTGCGGCCGGCGCCGGCTCGTCGGAGGTGCCGCTCAACGACCTCGCCCAGCGCGTGGCCGCAGTGGCCGGGTTCATGCGCCAGCGGCTCACCGGCGACTACACCGTCGACGAGTTCGGTTTCGATCCGCACTTCAACAGCGCGATCGTGCGGCCTCTGCTGAGGTTCTTCTTCCGGTCGTGGTTCCGGGTGGAGGTCAGCGGTGTCGAAAACCTGCCCAGCGAGGGCGCCGCACTGGTGGTGGCCAATCACGCCGGGGTCTTGCCGTTCGACGGGTTGATGCTGTCGGTCGCCGTCCACGACGAGCACCCCGCGCAGCGCGACCTGCGGCTGCTCGCCGCCGACATGGTGTTCGACCTGCCCGTCGTGGGTGAAGCCGCCCGCAAGGCCGGCCACACCATGGCCTGCACCACGGACGCGCACCGGCTGCTCGCCGCCGGCGAACTGACCGCCGTGTTCCCCGAGGGCTACAAGGGGTTGGGTAAGCGCTTCGAGGACCGTTACCGGTTGCAGCGGTTCGGCCGCGGCGGATTCGTCACCGCGGCGCTGCGCACCAAGGCGCCGATCATCCCGTGCTCGATCATCGGCTCGGAAGAGATCTACCCGATGCTGACCGACGTGAAGCTGCTGGCGCGGCTCTTCGGGCTGCCCTACTTCCCGATCACGCCGCTGTTCCCGCTGGCCGGGCCGGCGGGCCTGGTGCCGCTGCCGTCGAAGTGGCGCATCGCGTTCGGCGAGCCGATCTACACCAACGACTACGCCGCGTCCGACGCCGAGGACCCGATGGTCACCTTCGAGTTGACCGATCAGGTGCGCGAGACCATCCAGCAGACGCTGTACCGGTTGCTCGCCGGCCGTCGCAACATCTTCTTCGGCTGACGCTTTTCGTTTACCGGCCCCGCCCGGTTCGCTATCCGGCTTGGTGCCGACGCGAAAACGCCCCGGAGCCAATGGCTTCCGGGGCGTTTTTCGGGCGAATTACTTGACCATCGTGAACTGGCAGACGTTGGTGTAGCCGTCGCGGAACAGGTCCGAGCAGCCGCGCAAGTACTTCAGGTAGATGTCGTAGGTCTCCTGCCCCTTCAGCGCGATCGCCTCTTCCTTGTGCGCCTCGAGCGCGTCGCCCCAGGCGGTCAGCGTCGGGACGTAGTTCTTGCCGATGAAGTGGTGGCGCTCGATCTTGAAACCGGCGTCGGTCGCGTACTTGTCGACCAGGTCGACCTGAGGCAGCTTCCCGCCCGGGTAGATCTCCTTGAGGATGAAGCTGATGAACCGCAGCAGGGTCATGTTCACCTGCAAGCCCATCTTCTTGCCCTCTTCGGCGGACGGCACCACGATCGAGTGCAGCAGCATGCGGCCGTCGTCGGGCAGCAGGTCGTAGTACTTCTTGAAGAAGGTGGCGTACCGCTCGTACCCGGCGTCACCGGCGCCGTCGGCGAAGTGCTCGAACGCACCCAGCGACACGATGCGGTCGATCGGTACGTCGCCAGGGAATTCCTCCCAGCCCTGGATCCGCACCTCTTTGCGGCGGGGGCTGTCCATCTTGTCGAACTCGGCCACGCAGTGGGCGTACTGGTTTTCGCTGAGCGTCAGGCCGATGACGTTGACGTCGTACTCGGCCACCGCGTGCCGCATCGTCGAACCCCACCCGGAGCCGATGTCGAGCAGTGTCATGCCTGGCTCGAGGTTGAGCTTGTCCAGCGCGAGCTTGCGCTTGGCGTACTGCGCCTCTTCCAGCGTCTTGGTCAGGTTCTGGGGGTCCGGATTCTCGTCGAAATAGCCGCAGCTGTAGGTCATCGACGGGTCGAGCCAGAGCTTGAAGAACTCGTTCGATTTGTCGTAGTGCGACCGGACCTTCTCGACCGGCGGCTTCAGTTGCGTGCTACCGCTTTCCCCCTGTGACGTCATTGATTCGAACCTACTTTCCCGCTGATATGGACTTTCCCGCTGATATGGACGCGACTGCCGCGACGGTTGCTTCGTGGTCGGCATCGTTGTTTGCGGCTTCCCCCAGCATCGTGACTGTACTGGTGATGACCGGTTTGCCCTCGGCGTCCGTGACCTCGCTACGGATCTCGGTGATCACGGCGCCATGGGACTCAATGACCGAGTCTAGATAGGTGTCGAAGTAAAGCCTATCCCCTGCGACGATCGGCCGGTGGAACTTGAATTTCTGGTCGCGGTGCATGACCCGCGCGATGTTGATCGGAATGCTGAACTTGGTGAAGATCTCCAGCTGCACGCGCCGGCCCGCGATGGCGAGGAACGTGGGCGGGGCCACCAGCGCGTCGTATCCGGCCGCGGCGGCGTCGGCCTCGTTGAAGTGCGTCGGATGGTCGTTGTTGATGGCGAGGGCGAACTCCCGGATCTTCTCGCGGCCGACGAGGAAGTAATCCGGCGCCCGGTAATGGCTGCCGATGAGCCCTTCGGCTCCCTTGGGGATTGTCATAGCGCTGTCGCTCTCCGCTCGAATAGGTCTCAGCGGCGCAGCCTATCAGCGCGATTGCCGCCGGGAAGCCACCGCGGCCAGTGCACCACCGGCCGCACCGAGCGCCAACGCCGACGGGACCCCGATCCGGGCGGCCTTGCGGGCGGTGCGAAAGTCCCGGATCTCCCAACCGCGTTCGCGGGCCAGTGTGCGCAGGCGTGCGTCCGGGTTGATCGCGACGGCGGTGCCCACCAACGAGAGCATGGGCACGTCGTTGAAGCTGTCGGAGTAGGCCGTGCAGCGTTTGAGGTTCAGGCCCTCCCGGATCGCCAGCGACCGCACGGCGTGCGCCTTTCCGGTCCCGTGCAGGATGTCGCCGACGAGCCGGCCGGTGAACACCCCGTCGACGGACTCCGCGACGGTGCCCAGGGCGCCGGTCAGGCCGAGCCGCCGCGCGATGGTCGCCGCGAGTTCGTAAGGGGTGGCGGTGATCAGCCACACCTGCTGGCCCGCGTCGAGGTGCATCTGCGTCAGCTCGCGGGTGCCCGGCCAGATCTTGTCCGCGATGATCTCGTCGTAGATCTCCTCGCCCAGCGTCACCAGCTGTTCGACAGAGCGGCCCTCGATGAAGGCGAGCGCTTTGCGACGGCCGGCGGCGACGTCGTTGCTGTTCTCCTTGCCGAGGACCTGGAATTTGGCCTGGGCATAGATGAAACCGAGCACATCGCGATAGGTGAAGTAGTTGCGCGCGGCCAGGCCGCGGCCGAAGTGCACCGCCGAGGAGCCCTGCACCAGGGTGTTGTCGACGTCGAAGAAGGCGGCCGCGGTCAGGTCGATCGGCGGCTGGGGCCGGTCCTCGTCGGTGGCGGCCTTTTCGGCTTGCAGGTCCTCCAGCGCACGGGCCGCGCTGGCGTCGGCGGCCAGCGACTCCAGGTCAGCGCGACTGACGTCTCCGTTGACGGGGTCAGAGGAAGTCATCGCCAAACCTCCTAGATCGCTGTGTTGCCTGGCGACCCAGTGGGTCCCGGTATCCAACCCTATCCGGCGGTTGTGCCGCGGGGCGTCGGCTATGCCGCGCTGTCGAGTGTGAAGCTAGCCGCACACTCGGCGCCGAGCGTGAAGCTAGCTGCACACTCGACAATGTCCGCTCGCATCTGTGGTGTAGGCGGAGTCGACTTCCTGAGAGCTTTGCTCGCGTTGATCGTCGAGTGTTGGCGTGGCCTCCGCCAACAGCATTGCCATGGTGCCGCCGCCCGCGGCGGTCTCGGTGGCCATGAAGCTCGTGCCCGCGCTGCAGGCCAGCGCCGCCGTCAACGCCGAAATCACCGATCCCATGGACTCGCCGGTGGCCAGCACCGTGGCACCGGCGCGGTCTAGCGCAGTCGCGTCACACGCCAGCGGCGCCATCTGGTCACGACCACATGCCGAGATTCGTCGACATCGCCCCGGTGTAGTTGCCGTGCGCGGTCGCGGCAACCTTCTTCAACTGCGCCAGCGCCTCGCGCATCATCGCCTCGCCGCGCACCCAGTGCTGATGCGCCTCGGCGTGCGCGGCCGCAGCCTCACCCGTCCACGTGGTGTGCAAACGCGTTACGCGGGAATCGATTTCGGTGATCATGTCCTCGGCGTAGCGCTGAAAATCGGCCATCCGCTGCACCGAGTCGGCCAACGCCTGCGGATCCACCCGAAACGCCTCAGCCACCGCGCACCGCTCGCTCCGCCGCGGCGGACCCGGCCTCGTTGGCCTGATAGCCCTCGCCGGCCTCACCCACGAGGCGCGCCAACATCGACAGCCCCAGCTGAACCTCGCGAGCGCCCCGATGCCAGAGTTCCCACGCGGAGGAATACGCCGTCCCGGACGCGCCTTGCCAGCCGCCCAGCATCTGCCCCACCTGATCGTCCAGCTGAGCGAGGCGGCTCGAAAGGTGCTCTGCCGCGCCGGCGGTGGAAACGGCGTGACTCTGCATCACCGCCGGGTCAACTCGCAGGGCCATGACCGGAAAGTAACGCCGGCCAGATGTCCCCACAAGTCACCGGTGCCAGACTGATGGCCATGACCGACGCCCCCCGACGGCCGCAGGTGGAACTGCTGACTCGCGACGGCTGCACCCTCTGCGTGCGGGTGCACGACCGGCTCGAGGAACTGGCGTCCGAGCTGGGCTTCGACCTGTCGACGACCGACGTCGACGCCGCCGCGGCCGCCGGCAACCCGGCGCTGCGGGCCGAATTCGGTGACCGGCTGCCCGTGATCCTGCTCGACGGCCGCGAGCACAGCTACTGGGACCTCGACGAGCCGCGGCTGCGCGCGGATCTGGGGAGATGAGGACCACCGGGCAATTATTTGGTAGCCCACCTGATAAACGATTACCTTGGAAACCAGTTCAGTTACTGGAGGAAGCAAGGGAGCTGGCCAGGTGATGCTGCCGTGAGCGTCTTGCTCTTCGGGGTTTCGCACCGCAGTGCGCCGGTCTCCGTCCTGGAACAACTCAGCATCGACGAATCCGATCAGGGCAAGATCGTCGACCGAGTGTTGCAGTCGCCGCTGGTGACCGAGGCGATGGTGCTGTCGACATGCAACCGGGTCGAGGTCTATGCAGTGGTGGACGCGTTCCACGGCGGGTTGGCGGCCATTGGGCAGGTGCTGTCGGATCACTCCGGAATGTCGATGGGGGACCTGACCAAATACGCGTACGTCCGGTACAGCGAGGCCGCCGTCGAGCACCTGTTCGCGGTGGCCAGCGGGCTGGACTCCGCCGTGGTGGGTGAGCAGCAGGTGCTCGGCCAGGTGCGCCGCGCGTATGCCACCGCGGAAGGCAATCGGACCGTCGGGCGGGTGCTGCACGAGCTGGCCCAACGGGCGCTGTCGGTGGGCAAGCGGGTGCATTCCGAGACCGCGATCGATGCGGCCGGCGCCTCGGTGGTGTCGGTCGCCCTCGACATGGCCGAGCGCCGGCTGGGCGGCCTGGAGGGCAAGACCGCCGCGCTGGTCGGCGCCGGCGCGATGGGCGCCCTGGCCGCGGCCCACCTGACCCGCTCCGGTGTCCGGCGGGTGCACGTCCTGAATCGGTCGTTGTCCCGGGGGCAGCGGCTGGCCCGCAAGATCCGCGAATCCGGTGTGCAGGCCGACGCGATGGCCCTCGACCGGCTGGCCGACGCGGTCGCCGACGCCGACGTCGTGGTCAGCTGCACCGGCGCGGTGAGCCCGGTGATCACGCTGGCCGACGTGCACCACGCGCTGGCCGCCGCCCGCCGCGACGAGTCGACGCGTCCGCTGGTGATCTGCGACCTGGGCATGCCGCGCGACGTGGATCCGGCGGTCGCCGGCCTGCCCGGTGTGTGGGTCGTCGACGTGGACCGCGTGCAGCACGAGCCGTCGGCGCACGCCGCCGCGTCCGACGTGCACGCCGCGCGCCACATCGTGGCCGCCGAAGTGGCCGCCTACCTGGCCGGCCAGCGGATGGCCGAGGTCACCCCGACGGTGACCGCGCTGCGCCAGCGCGCCGCCGACGTGGTGGAGGCGGAGCTGCTGCGCCTGGACAACCGGCTGCCCGGCCTTCAGAGCGCCCACCGCGAGGAGGTGGCGCGCACCGTGCGGCGGGTGGTGGACAAGCTGCTGCACGCGCCGACCGTGCGGATCAAACAACTCGCCAGCGCCCCCGGCGGCGATAGCTACGCCGAAGCGCTGCGCGAACTCTTCGAACTCGACCAGACCGCCGTCGACGCCGTCGCTGCGGGCGAATTGCCCGTCATAGCAACGGGATTCGACGCCGGAACGCAAGAACCCACCGCCGAGTAGCCGATTGGCGAATGTGATCCGGATAGGCACCCGGGGCAGTCTGTTGGCCACCACCCAGGCCGGCGTCGTCAGGGACGCCCTGATCGCCAACGGTCACCCCGCGGAGTTGGTGATCATCACCACCGCCGGCGACCGCTCGTCGGCGCCCATCGAAACCCTGGGCGTCGGCGCCTTCACCACCGCACTGCGCGAGGCCATGGACGACGGCCGGGTGGACGCCGCGGTGCACTCGCACAAGGATTTGCCCACGGCGGACGACCCGCGGTTCACGATCGCGGCGATACCGCCCCGCAACGACCCCCGCGACGTGGTGGTGGCCCGCGACGGGCTGGTGCTCGGGGAGTTGCCGCCGGGTTCGCTGGTGGGCACGTCGTCCCCGCGCAGGGCCGCGCAGCTTAGGGCATTGGGTCTCGGTTTGGAAATCCGCCCCCTACGAGGCAACCTAGATACCAGGTTGAACAGGGTAAGCAATGGTGATCTCGACGCGATCGTGGTGGCTCGGGCCGGACTGGCCCGGCTCGGTCGCCTCGACGATGTCACCGAGACGTTAGAGCCGGTGCAGATGTTGCCAGCACCGGCTCAGGGCGCGCTCGCCGTCGAATGCCGCGCGGGTGATGAATTGGCGGCGGTGCTGGCGGAGTTGGACGACGCCGACACGCGCGCGTCGGTCACCGCGGAGCGAGCCCTGCTGGCCGAACTGGAGGCGGGTTGCTCCGCACCGGTGGGCGCGATCGCCGAGGTGGTCGAGTCCATCGATGAGGACGGCCGCGTCTTCGAAGAGCTGTCGCTGCGCGGTTGCGTGGCGGCGCTGGACGGGTCCGACGTGATACGCGCGTCCGGCATCGGCACCGCCGACCGGGCGCACGAGCTGGGGGTATCGGTCGCCGCGGAGTTGTTCGAACTCGGCGCCCGAGAGCTGATGGCCGAAGCGCGGCAGGACCCGAACCGAGGAAATTAATTGCGAGTGACGTGGGAGCGACAATGACGACGCGAGGGCGTAAGCCGAGACCCGGCCGCATCACGTACGTGGGTTCCGGACCCGGCGATCCGGGTCTGTTGACCACCCGGGCCGCGACGGTATTGGCGAACGCCGCCCTGGTGTTCACCGACCCCGACGTGCCGGAGCCGGTGCTGGCGCTGATCGGCAAGGACCTACCACCCGTCTCCGGCCCGGCGCCGGCCGAGGCCGCCGCCGGCAACGGTGACGCGCCCACCGGCGGAGCGGAGCAGCCCGCGGTGATATCGGCCGGTCCGGATGTCCGCCCGGCGCTCGGCGAGCCGGCCGAGGTGGCCAAGACGCTGACCGCCGAGGCCCGTGCCGGCGCCGACGTGGTGCGGCTGGTGGCCGGCGACCCGCTGACGGTCGACGCGGTGATCACCGAGGTGAACGCCGTCGCGCGGAGCCACCTGCACATCGAGATCGTGCCCGGCCTGGCGCCGACCGGCGCCGTGCCCAGCTACGCGGGGCTGCCGCTGGGCTCGTCGCACACGGTCGCCGACGTGCGCGACCCGAACGTGGATTGGGACGCTCTGGCCGCCGCGCCGGGCCCGCTGATCCTGCAGGCCACCACGTCGCATCTGGCCGACGCGGCGCGCACCCTGATCGAGCACGAGCTCTCCGAGAGCACCCCGTGCGTGGTGACCGCGCACGGCACCACCTGCCAGCAGCGGTCGATCGAGACCACGCTGGGCGGTCTGACCGACTCGGCCGTGCTGGGTGGGACGGACCCGGCGGGCCCGTTGACCGGGCCGCTGGTGGTGACCATCGGCAAGACGGTGGCCAGCCGGGCGAAGCTGAACTGGTGGGAGAGCCGGGCGCTGTACGGCTGGACGGTGCTGGTGCCGCGCACCAAGGACCAGGCCGGCGAGATGAGCGAGCGGCTGACGTCCTACGGCGCGCTGCCGATCGAGGTGCCGACCATCGCCGTCGAGCCGCCCCGCAGCCCCGCCCAGATGGAGCGGGCCGTCAAGGGTCTGGTCGACGGCCGCTTCCAGTGGGTGGTGTTCACCTCCACCAATGCGGTGCGCGCGGTGTGGGAGAAGTTCGGCGAGTTCGGTCTGGACGCGCGGGCGTTCTCGGGCGTCAAGATCGCCTGTGTCGGCGAGTCGACGGCCGACCGGGTCCGGGCGTTCGGCATCAGCCCCGAGCTGGTGCCTGCGGGCGAACAGTCCTCACTCGGCCTGCTGGACGACTTCCCGGACTACGACAGCATTTTCGACCCGGTGAACCGGGTGCTGCTGCCGCGGGCCGACATCGCCACCGAGACGCTGGCCGAGGGACTGCGCGAGCGCGGCTGGGAGATCGAGGATGTCACCGCCTACCGGACGGTGCGGGCCGCGCCGCCGCCGGCGGAGACGCGGGAGATGATCAAGACCGGCGGCTTCGACGCGGTGTGCTTCACCTCCAGCTCCACCGTGCGCAACCTGGTCGGCATCGCCGGCAAGCCGCACGCGCGGACGATCATCGCCTGCATCGGTCCCAAGACGGCCGAGACCGCCGCGGAATTCGGGCTGCGGGTGGACGTGCAGCCCGAGACGGCCGCCGTCGGCCCGCTGGTCGATGCCCTGGCCGAGCACGCCGCCCGGTTGCGCGCCGAGGGCGCGCTGCCACCGCCGCGTAAGAAGAGCCGCAGGCGCTAGTGGGCCGCCACCAGAGGAGCTAGCCCATGGCCTACCCGCGGCAGCGTCCGCGCCGGCTCCGCTCCACCCCCGCGATGCGTCGCCTGGTGGCGCAAACATCTTTGGAGCCAAGGCATTTGGTGCTGCCGATGTTCGTCGCCGACGGTATCGACGAACCACGGCCGATCGCGTCGATGCCGGGCGTGGTGCAACACACCCGCGACTCGCTGCGCAGCGCGGCGGCCGACGCCGTCGCGGCCGGGGTGGGCGGGCTGATGCTGTTCGGGGTGCCCCGGGACGAAGACAAGGATGCGACGGGGTCGGCGGGCACCGATCCCGACGGCATCCTCAACCTCGCCCTGCGCGACCTGGCCAAGGATCTCGGCGATGCGACGGTGTTGATGGCCGACACCTGCCTGGACGAATTCACCGACCACGGCCACTGCGGCGTCCTGGACGCCAGGGGCCGGGTGGACAACGACGCCACGTTGGCTCGCTACGTGAAACTTGCTGTGGCGCAGGCGGAATCGGGCGCGCACGTGGTGGGCCCGAGTGGGATGATGGACGGCCAGGTGGCCGCGATACGCGACGGCCTGGACGCCGCGGGCCACACCGACGTGGTCATCCTCGCCTACGCCGCGAAGTTCGCCTCGGCGTTCTACGGCCCGTTCCGCGAGGCGGTCAGCTCCAGCCTGTCCGGCGACCGGCGCACCTATCAGCAGGAGTCGGGCAACTTCCGCGAAGCGCTGCGCGAGATCCGGCTGGACCTCGACGAGGGCGCGGACATCCTGATGGTCAAGCCCGCGCTGGGTTACCTCGACGTGGTGGCCGCCGCGGCGGAGGTGTCGCCGGTGCCGGTGGCGGCCTACCAGGTCTCGGGGGAGTACGCCATGATTTGCGCTGCGGCCGCCAACAATTGGATCGACGAGCGGGTCGCGGCTCTCGAGTCGTTGACGAGCATTCGCCGGGCCGGAGCCGATATTGTGCTGACCTACTGGGCCGCCGACGTGGCGGGTTGGCTTTCGTGAGATGGGGCTTGCTGTGAATTCCGAGTCGACGGCCGCGGAACGCAAGCCGCTGTTCTACGAACCGGGCGCCAGCTGGATCTGGGTGCTGTGGGGCCCGGTGGCCGCGGGCGCGATGATCCTGATCGAAATCTGGAGCGGTGCGCCCGTGTCGTTCCTGATCCCGCTGATCTTCTTGGTCCTGGTATCGGGGTTCGTCGGGTTGCAGGTGAAGGCGGCCAGGATCCACGTCTCGGTCGAACTCACCGAGGACGCCCTGCGCCAGGGCACCGAAACCATCCTGGTGCGCGAGATCCTCAAGGTGTACCCGGAACCGGAGAACCACGAAGCCTCCGGCAAGGAGTTGGCGCGGTGGCAGTCGGCGCGGGCCCTAGGCGAATTGGTCGGGGTGCCGCGCGGCCGCATCGGCATCGGCCTGAAGCTGACCGGCGCGCGCTACGCGCAGGCGTGGGCGCGCCGGCACCGTGAGCTCCGCGCGGCCCTGACCCCGTTGGTCCAGGAGCGGGTCGAGCCCGCCGACGTCACCGACTTCGACCGTGACGACGACGCCGGGTCCGCGCAGTGAGCGCCCGCTACCGGAGCAACAGGGCGTTGGTCGAACTCGCCCTGGCCTGCGCGGCGCTGATCGGCGCGGGAGTCAGCTGGGCGCGGTCGCACCACACCGTGGCGGTGGCGCCGATCGCGGACGGGCAGCCGTTCACCACGTCGACGGTGTATGACCCGCAGCTGCTCTTGCTGGCCCTGCTGCTGCTGACCAGCGCAGGGGTGCTGGCGGTGGTGGGAATCTCCAGGCAGCGCCGTGAGCGGCGCGCTAAGACATCCTGACCAGCGGCAACGCCATGCGACGGCGGCTGGCGATCGCGTCGGCCAAGTCGTGCAGCGCCTCGGGCACCGAGTAATTGCCGGAGAACCCGCCGTCAGCCACCAGTTCGGCGACCGCCGGGCTTGCCACCAAGGTCCACTGCACCCCCTCGGCGCGGCACGCGTCATCGAAGGTCTCCAGAAGTGAAATGCCCGCCGTAGCAAATTCGCTTACGTCGCCCATGTCGAGCACCACGCGGTCCTCTCCGAGGATGAAACGCCGAATGTGCTCGCCGACCTGATCCGCATTGCAGGCGCTTATTTCCCCCCGGATCGTCACCACGGTCGCCAATTGGCGGCGGTGAGCCCGAACCCATGCGCCGCCGCACTGGAAGATGCCGTTCTGATCCCGTGTCAGGACATCGGCGATCGTCATGGGCACCCCTCACTCTCCGTGGCGCTCGCTATGGCTTTGACGCTAAACCGCAAGCTTAAGGAGGGTGAAAGCCGCATCTAACGTTTTGTTAAGAAGCGATTTTCGCCGCCATTCCGCGCCGATACGAGCAAAGTTGGTCCGGGGCCGATTCGCCGCGAAAGTCCGCGTGCCACACCACAACCGTCCGGGCGTCACGGCGGTTGCGCTGCTAGGCTGCCAGGGCTACCGGTTGCGAGGCGGGGACTTGTGACAGCGCGAGGTCGCCCGGTCAGCCGAGCTACCAGGCGAACGTGAAGTCCAGGCGGAAAGAGCATCGTGCGCGGCGCAGAGATCAGGGGAGAGATCAAGGCCCTGACGGGACTTCGCATCGTCGCCGCGCTCTGGGTAGTGCTCTTCCACTTCCGGCCGATGCTGGGCGACGTGGGGCCCGACTTCCGCGACGCCCTCGCGCCCGTGCTCAACTGCGGCGCCCAGGGCGTCGACCTTTTCTTCATCCTCAGCGGGTTCGTGCTGACCTGGAACTACCTGGACCGGATGGGCCGGTCGTGGTCGACGCGCGCCACCCTGCACTTCCTGTGGCTGCGGCTGGCCCGGGTGTGGCCGGTGTACCTGGTCACCCTGCACCTCGCCGCCCTGTGGGTGATCTTCACGCTGCACGTCGGCCATGTGCCGTCGCCCGACGCCGGTCAGCTCACCGCGATCAGCTACGTCCGCCAGATCCTGCTGGTGCAGCTGTGGTTCGTCCCGTTCTTCGACGACTCCAGCTGGGACGGGCCGGCCTGGTCGATCAGCGCCGAATGGCTGGCGTACCTGCTCTTCGGCCTCCTGGTGCTGGTCATCCTGCGGATGAAGCAGGCCACGCGGGCGCGCAGCCTGATGGTGCTCGCGTTCGCGGCGGCGCTGCCGCCCGTGGTCATGTTGCTGGCGAGCGGCCACTTCTACACCCCGTGGAGCTGGCTGCCGCGGATCGTCACGCAATTCGTCGCCGGCGCGCTGGCGTGCGCCGCGGTGCGCAGGCTGCGGCTGACCGATCGCGGCCGCCGCGTCGCCGGGTACCTGTCCCTGTTTCTCCTGGCCGCCATGGTGGGCGTCCTGTATTGGTTTGACGCGCACCCGATCTCCGGCGTCGTGGAGAACGACAGCGGCGGCGTGGTCGACATCCTGTTCATTCCGTTGGTGATCACGCTGGCGATCGGCGTCGGGAGCCTGCCGAGGGCGCTCTCAACGCGGTTGATGGTGTACGGCGGGCAGATCTCGTTCTGCCTGTACATGGTTCACGAGCTGGTGCACACCGCCTGGGGCTGGTCCGTCGAGCAATTCGAGCTGAGGCCACAGGACAATCCGTGGAAGTGGAACGTCATCGGCCTGCTCGCGATCGCCGTGTTGATCTCGATCGCGATGTATCACTTCGTCGAAGAGCCCGCGCGTCGTTGGATGCGCAAGATGGTGGATGTCAAAGCCGTCACCGCGAGAAGCGAACCCGAAGAGGCCGCGGGTGGCAAGGTCCATCCGATCGACCGTTCGCTGGAAAAGGTTTCAGCCCGCGCCGTGTGAGGGTTGTCTTAGCGCCCCGCCGCGAATCGCGGGCGATAATCGATGGAACGCAGTGGCACATGACGATGCCGTTGACGGGGGAGGGAGGTAGTAGTGAGTCGTCTGGCCACCTTCGTCATCGGTTTGACCTTTCTGGTCGGCGTCGGCATCGCCTATCCCGCCCAGGTGCGCACCTACGACACGCTGACCCTGGATTTCCGGTTGAACCATCTGGCGGTCGTCGGGGATTCCTACACCACCGGCACCGGCGAGGGCGGGTTGGGCTCGAGGTCGTGGCCCGCCCGCGCGTGGGACGGGCTCGCCGCGCGGGGCGAGCGGATCTCGGCCGACGTGGCGGCCGAGGGCCGGGCCGGTTACGGCATGCCGGGTGACCACGGCAGCGTGTTCGAGGACCTGACCTCCCGGGCCGTGCAGGCCGACGATGTCCTGGTGGTTTTTTTCGGCTCGCGCAACGACGAGCCGATCGATCCGGGTGTGATCGGTCAAAAAGCCCGCAGCACATTCGATTTGGCCCGGCGTCTGGCGCCGTCCGCGCGGTTTCTGGTGATCGGGCCGCCGTGGCCGACGGCAGACGTGCCCCTCCCGATCCTGCTGATTCGCGACGCGCTCGCCGCGGCGGCCGGGTCCGCGGGGGCGACGTGGGTGGACCCGATCGCCGAACACTGGTTCGTCGGCAGGCCCGACCTGATCGGCGCGGACGGCGTGCACCCGAACGACGCCGGGCACCAATACATGGCGGACAAGATCGCGCCGCTCATCCGGACCCAGCTGTCGGCCTAGGTGTGGCGGGCGGCTTCCTGAGCGAGCTGCACCCGCGACGACACGGCGAGTTTGGCGTAGACGTGCGTCAGATGAGATTGGACGGTGCGCGCGGAGATGAACATTCGCGCGGCGATGTCCTTGTTGGGCAGCCCTTCGCTGACGAGGCGAACCACGTCGATCTCGGTCGGCGTCAATGACTCCCAACCGCTGGCCGGTCGCCCGCGCGCGCCGCGACCCCGCTGCGCGTAACCGATGGCCTCCGCGGTGGACAGGGCACGCCCCGCTGACCACGCGGCTTCAAAGTCGTCCTGCCCCAGGGTTTCCCGAACCGTTGACAGCGCCGCGTCGTAAGCCGGTTGAAAAGCCTTGAAGCGCACCGAGCCATGGCGTTGCCGCATGCCATTTGCCGCACCGAAAAGCCGGGCCGCGTGCTCGGGGTTGGAGTCGGCGGCCAGCGCCGCGAGACCCTCCAGGGCGTCCGGAAGTAACACGTGTCCGCCGGTGCGCTCGGCGACCGCGACGGCGTCGTGCAGATCGGTTTCGGCCTGCTGCGGCTCGCCCTGGGCGACGGCGACCCGGGCGCGCGACGTCAGCGCCAGCATCCGTTGCGATCCCGGCGCGACCGCGACGGTGTCGTCCGCCCAGCGTCGGGCGGCGGCCAGGTCGCCACAGCCCAGCGCCGCGTCGGCAATGGGCACCGTGCACCGGTTGAGAAGTTCCTTCAACGGATACGTGGACCGCCAGGCCGCGTCGCAGGCCTGTCTGGCCGCCGCGGCGTCACCGGCGGCCAGTTCGGCGATGGCCAGGAACGTATAGGCCGAGTCCTCGTGGAAACCGCCCAGCGCGGCGCCGATTTCCAGGGCGGTGTGCGCTGCGGTGCGCGCCGCAACGGCATCGCCGATCGACGCGAGCGCTTGCGCGCAGATGATCTGACCGAAGACCTCCATGGGGCGGTCCCCGGCCGCTCGCGCCTCCTCGACCAGCGAACGCGACATCTCGAGGCCCTCGGTCAGCCTGCCTCGCATTGCCAGCGTGCTGCCGAGGAACGTACGACTGTAACGGGACGCGAAGCTGTCGCCGAGCGCGTCGCCGAGGTCTCGTCCCTCCTCGCCCGCCGCCTGCGCGGCGATGATGTCACCCCCGACGGCACACGTGAAACTTTGGTAGGCGCGCAGCTGCGCCAGCGCGGCGAGGTCACCCGATGTGCGTGCGAGATCCGCCGCCTCGGTGAAGTACGGTTCGGCCAACGTGGGGTTGCCCACCGCCAACATGCCGCAGGTCATCAAGCTGTGCACGACGAGCGCCTCGTCGCCGAGCTGGCGCGCGGTAGCCAGGGCCTGTTGCGCGCGCTGCAGGCTGAACGGGACCGAGGACCAGACCCCGAGCAGCCCGGCGTCGGCGACCCCCCGCACCCAGACCTGGGGCGCGACGTCCGCGTCGCGGTACCGCTCGTCGCTGAAGATGGCATCGAACCCCGTCACGCCCTCGCGAAACCGGCCACGCGTCAGCCAGACCCGCTGCAGCGCCGACACCAGCCGCAGCGCCGGGTCGAACTCCCCGGCGTCGCAACTCCAGGCGTGGGCCGCCCGCAGGTTGGCCATCTCGAGTTCGGCCCAGGGGACCAGCGGGGAGCCGTCACCACGCATCCGCGATTCCAGCTCCGCCGCGGCGGCGGTGTAGTGGTCGCGGTGGCGAATGCGCACGGCCTCGGCTTCACCCGACTCGGCCAGCTTTTCCAGGCCGTACTGCCGGACGGTCTCCAGCAGCCGGTAGCGCATCATGCCGTCGATTTCCTCGGTGACGATCAGCGACTTGTCGACCAGGAGCCCGAGCAGGTCGATGAGCTGAAAGTGCTCGACCCCGGCGTCGGCGCCCACGGCGTGCGCGGCATCCAGGTCGAACCCTCCCATGAACACCGCCAGCCGGCGAAACAGTATGCGTTCCGGCTCGGTGAGCATGGCGTGGGACCAGTCGATGGATGCGCGCAGCGTCTGCTGGCGGCGGACCGCGGTGCGCGCGCCCCCGGCCAGCAGGCGGAAGTTGTGGTGCAACCCGTCGACGATCTGGGTCAGCGACAGCGTGCGGGTCCGCGCGGCGGCCAGCTCGATCGCCAGCGGCATGCCGTCCAGGCGCTGACAGATCTCAGCGATCGCGGACGAATTGTCTTCGGTGAGTTGAAAATCCGGTCTCGTGCGGCGGGCACGATCGGCGAACAACTCGAGGGCCTCGCCGTCGACCGTCAGCGACGGCACCCGCCAGGTCAGTTCCCCGGCCATGCCGATCGGTTCCCTGCTGGTCGCCAACACGGTGACGCCCGGCCCGGCATCGAGCAGGGCGACGATCAGCTCGGCACTCGCATCCAGCAGGTGTTCGCAATTGTCCAGCAGCAGTAGCATTTTGCGGTCCCGGACGAATTTCGCCACCGTTTCCATCGTGGAGCGGCCCGGCTGATCGGCAAGGCCCAGGGTGCGCGCCACGGTGACGGGCACGACGAGGGGGTTGGTGACCGGGGCGAGATCGACAAACCAGGCCCCGCCGGGGAACTCGTCGGACACCCGCGCCGCGACCTGCACCGCCAACCGTGTCTTTCCGACGCCGCCCGCGCCGGTCAGGGTGACCACCCTGTTGTCCCGCAGGATCTGTCCGACGTCGCTGATCTGGTCGCCACGGCCGACGAAGCTGGTCAATTGGACCGGAAGATGAGACGCCGCAACGGCGTTCGTGGTGCGTAACGGCGGGAATTCCGCACGCAGGCCGGGATGGTTGAGTTGCACGACGCGCTCGGGGCGCGGCAGATCCCGCAACGGGTACACGCCCAGGTCTATCAGCCAGGCGTCGGCCGGTAGCCGGTCGACGACCAGCGGTTCGGTGGCCCCGGACAGCACCGTCTGCCCGCCGTGGGCGAGGTCGCGCAGCCGCGCCGTCCGGTTGATCGTGGGCCCGGCGTAGTTGCCGGCATCGCGCAGCTGGACCTCGCCGGTGTGCACGCCTATTCGGATCCGGATCGGCGGGAGTACGGACAGTTGGATCTGCAGGGCGCAAGCGACGGCGTCGCTGGCGCGGGCGAAGGCGATCACGAAGCTGTCGCCCTCGCCCTGCTCGACCGGCCGCACCCCGCCGTGGGCGGCGACCAGGCCGTTGACGGTCTGGTTCAGTTGCTCGAGGGCCGCCGTCATGGTGTCGGACTGGGTTTCCCACAGCCGGGTCGAGCCTTCGACGTCGGCAAGCAGCAACGTCACCGTCCCAGTGGGCAGCTCGCTCAAGCTCTGCTCGCTCCAGTCCAGCAGCGGCATGTCCGCCGACGAATCGATGTCGATCATGTTAGCCAGCATGCGGCCGCGGTGAGCGGCAAAACATCAGCAAAAGCGCGCAGAGTCCGGGCGCGGCCACGCGGATTTACGACTGGGGTTCAGTCCTCGGCGTGGCGCTCGTAGTCCCATCGCTCCAGGCGGGCTTGCAAATTCAGCAAGCCGAACCCGGCGACTGGAGCGGCGGCCGCAATGCAGGCCAGCAGCAGCGGAGTCATCCCCTACAACCTCCCAAAACCCTTCGCTGATATGACGTTCGTCAACCACCAGAAGTTCATTTCCGCTCACCCACCCGCCAGGGCCCGGTCCGCGAGCGCGCCCATCACCGGCGCCAGCAACTGCGCGTACTCGGTCGTCACGTGGTTGTCGTCGCGGAACACCAGAGTGTTGCCGACGATCATCGGGCAGCGCTCGGGGGTGCAGAACAGGTCGGTGAGATCCGCGTACTGGCCGCCGCCGGCCGTGGTTGCCGCACGCTCGGCGGCGATGCCGTCGTCGTTGACCGCGGCGGACCGCGTCGGCGCGCAGGCGCCGGCGTCGTCGAGGTGCGCGGAAAGGCAGGCGGGCAGCGACGAATGGGGATCCGGGGCGGGCCCGAGGATCAACACCGCAGCGCCGGTGCCGCGCAATTGCGTGACGGTGCGGCCCAGGGTGTCGATCCACGCCGGGTCGTAGGAGGTGAAACCGAAGTCCGCGGCGTAGCGCCGGCTCATGTCCACCACCACCAGGCGCGGATGTTCGGCGGCCACCCGGGCCACGACCTGGCCGCGCCACTGTTCGCACTCGGTGTACTCGCGGCCCAGGTACGGGCTGACGATGTGCAGGTCCTGGATGGGGCAGGTCACCTTGGCCAGCGTCTCCACCCGCCAGTGGCGCTGCTCGGCGACCTGCGCAAAGGCCGGGTCCCACATGGCGGCGTGTGAGTCGCCGATCAGGGTGACCGTCGTCGGCGACGCGAGATCGCCCGTCGCGCACTCGTTTTGCCCGACCTCGCGCCAGGAGCGCACGCACCCGTTGACGAAGACCGCGGCCTTGTCGGCGGACGCCTTGGCGAGCGGGGGATCGAGATTGGCGGGCACGGCTTTCAGGTTCGCCGACGCGGCGACCGCCGCGCGCGCCTGAGCGAACGCCACTCGGACCGCCGCCTCTTGTGCGCTGACGGTGGGGGCGGCGCTGGGCGGAACCGCGACGATGTTGGCCCGCGGGGCGGCCGCCCCATGACCGACGGGCACCGGCACCGCGTTCAGCAACAGCACGCAGGCGCAGGCCGCGACCGCGCTGGCGGCCCCGGCGACGGCGAGGCTGGTCCTCGCCGACCGGCGCAGGGCGGCGGCGAACCGGCCCGGGTTTTCGACCAGGTGCAAGGTGATGATGGCGAGCCCGGCGGACACCGCCGTCGCGGTCAGCCGGGCGGGCAGGCCTGCGGGCTCACCCAGCAGTGCGGGCATCAGCAACAGCACCGGCCAGTGCCACAGGTACCAGGAATAGGAGATCCGGCCGATCGCGCGCATCGCAGGCCGGCACAGCAGCCGGCCGGCCCCCAGGCCGCGGCTGACGCTGCCGCCGCCGATGACGAGCGCGGTGCCCAGCACGGGCAGCAGCGCGGCGGTGCCGGGGTAGGGGGTGTGCGCGTCCAATTGCGTGCAGGTGAGCAGGATCAGCGCCAGGCCGCCCCAGCCGGCGATCGACGCGGTGCGCAGTGACAGGTGGTGCCACTGCTGAATCGACAGGGCCAGCAGGCCACCCGCCGCCAGTTCCCAGGCGCGGGTCGGCAGGGAGAAGAACGCCCAGGACGGCGACGTGCGGCTGCACAGCACGGCCGCCGTCAGCGACGCCGCCCCCACCAGGCCCAGGACCACCGCATACGGTGTGGCGCCCCGCAGCGCCGGAAGGCGCCGCGCCAGCCAGGCGGTGCCGATGATCAGCACCGGCCACACCAGATAGAACTGTTCCTCCACGCCGAGCGACCAGTAGTGCTGGAAGGGCGATTCCAGGTGCGGGGTCAGGTAATCGGTGCCCTGGGTGGCGAACCGGTAGTTGCCGACGTAGAGGGCGCTGGCGATGCCGTCGAGGAACACGCTGCGCGCTTGCAGCGGCGGCAGCACGACGGCCGCGCCGATGGCGGTGAGGACGCCGACGACCGCGGCGGCCGGCAGCAGGCGACGAGCCCGCGCGCCGTAGAAGCGGCCCAGCGCAACGGTGTTGGTGGAGGACGCCTCCCGGAACAACAGGCCGGTGATGAGGTAGCCGGAGATGACGAAGAACACGTCCACGCCGATGTATCCGCCGCTGACGCCAGGGATGCCCGCGTGATAGAGCACCACCGCGATGACCGCGACCGCCCGCAGTCCCTCGATGTCGGGTCGAAATCCGGTCCGCTTCACCGCCCGCTCCACTTGGCGGGTGGTGAGTTCGCTGGGCCGGACGCTCATGGGGTCTCCGCTAGGTCGCCATCCAGGCGAGCTCGCCGGGCAACATGAGACGCCACCAGGTCATGTCGTGTCCGCCGACCGTGAAGCTGACTACCGGTGGCGTTTTGAGTTGGCTGACGAATTGGCGGGTGGCGGGATAGAAGCGGTCGAAGGTGCCGCAGTCCACCCGTAGCGGAATCTGCGACAGCGCAGGCACGCCCAGCACGCTGTTCTGCGTCCAGTCGTCGTTGCTGTCGAACGCCTTGGGGGCGCTGTCGGCGAACGAGCTGTACAGCGCCGGGCTGATCGCGCAGATCCCCGCGGTCCGCGCCGGCCCCAGCTTGGCGCCCAGGTGCAGCGCCCCGTAGCCCCCCATCGACCAGCCCATGAAACCCACCCGGGAGGTGTCGAAACCCATCGTGGACAGCATCGGCAACAGCTCGTCGAGCACCATCGCGCCGGCGTCGGTGCCGTCGGCCCGTTTGTGCCAATAGGAATCGCTGCCGCCGTCGACGCCCACCACCGCGAACGGCGGCTTGCCCTCCTTGACCAGTTGGGCCAGGCCTTGCTCGACACCGCAGTCGAGCATCATGTTCGCGTCGCCGTCCTTGCCGTGCAGGGCGATCACGGGGCGCAGTGTCCCGGTATGGCCGGGTGGCAGGGCGATCACGTAGTTCGTCTTCACGCCGCCGCGGGCGGCGGAGACGAACGAACCCGTGAGCTTGGTCGGCAGGTTGCTGCTCGCCGCGGACGGCTCGAACGGGGCCGGAGCCTGCGGCAGCGTCGCGGCCTGCGGCCTGACCGGATCGAGCAGGCCACTCAAGGCGAACACGCCGGCGGCTCCCAGGCCGGCGCTGGCTCCCATCCGCAGCACCGCCCGGCGGGTCAGGTCAGGCATGATCGCAATAATGCCGCCCTGACCGGTGATTACCTGCCGAGCCACGCCGAAATGGAAGCATTGTGTGATCTGGCGTGACCTATCGGTCTCCAACCGGTTACCTGCGGTGCACCCGTTCGCCGCCTCGGGCGGCGCGAGGCGGCCGAGTTGCGGCGCAATGGTTTACGGTCGGAACGGCCCCGCATTGGCACCCCGGCCGGCGCCATGATGATGGCCGTATCACGACGCCGCAACTCGGCCGCCTCGCGCCGCCCGAGGCGGCGAACGGGTGCACCGCAGGTAACCGGTTGGAGACCGATAGG
>NZ_LZIX01000138.1:0-16831 GCF_001666955.1 Mycobacterium sp. E735
GACTGGACCGGCCTGCTCGTGGATGAGGTGCTGGGGGGCACCGGGTGGCGTCCGGTCGAGGCCTGCGTCGTGGCGGAGGAGCTTGGTCGAGCGCAGGACGGGTCGGCGTGGTTGGGAACCACGATCGGTGCCGCGGCGCTCGCCTCCGCGCCCGGGTACCCCAGGCAACAGTTGCTGCCCGGCCTGCTCGCCGGGACCGCGACGGCCGGCGTCGCGATCGTCGGCGAGCCCGCACGGATCATCCGCGGCGACCAGGCCGACATCGTCATACTCCTGGGAAGCAACGGAATTCACCTGCTGCGCGATTTGGATCGCGACCAGTTCGAGTTGGACCCCGACCTGCTGGACGTCACCCGAACCGTATGGCGTTTCGACGCGAAGGCCGCACCCGGCGACGTGATCGGATCTGTCGAACGGGCCGACCAGTTGGCCGCCGTGGCCCGACTGCTGGTCGCCGCCGATTCGGTGGGCGCCGTGTCGATGACCCTCGAGCGGCTGACGGCATACCTCAAGGAGCGCATCGCATTCGGGGCCCCGATCGCGAGCTTTCAGGCGATTCAGCACCGGCTGGTCGAGCTGCTGGTCTTCGAGGTCAAAGCGCGCGCCGTCGTCATGAGGGCGGCGCGGGCACTCGCTGCGGGAGAGGAGAGGGCGACCTTGCTGACGGCGGCGGCGCACGCGTTCGTCGCGGCGAAGGCCGCCGCCGCCGTCGACGAGTGCATGCAACTTTCGGGCGGCATCGGTTTCACGTGGGAGTATCCGCTGCATTACGAGCTGCGTCGGGTCTTCACCAACGGCCACCTGATCGGCACGGCGCGTTCGAGCCGGGCGCTGGTGGCGGAGGTGTCGGGTTGGTGAGCGTGGTTTGGAGCCGTCCCACCGATGCGCAGCTGGCCGACTTCAGAGAGCGGGTCAGGGCACACATCGCCGAACACGCGCCGCCGATCGAAGCCCGCGAAGGCCACCGTGCGCCGCAGACCCCCGCGCAAGAAGCCCTGCTGCGCGCGTGGTTCGCCGGCCTGTTCGAGGCGGGCCTCGTGGGCGCGGATTGGCCGGTCCAACACGGCGGTCGCGACGATCACCACCCACTGCACGACCGCATCGTCAGCGAGGAGATCCTGCGCGCCCGCGCGCCACGCCCGGTGGACCAGGTGAACCTGGCGGCACACGTGCTCTTGCACTTCGGATCCGACGAGCAGAAGCAGCGGCTACTGCCACCCATCCGGCGCAGCGAGCACGTCTGGTGCCAACTGCTCAGCGAACCCGATGCGGGTAGCGACATCGCCGCGGTGCGCAGCCGCGGGGTGCGGCAACCCGACGGCGGTTGGGTGATCGACGGCCAGAAGACCTGGATCACCGACGGACACTGGGCCGACATGGGCCTCGCCCTGATCCGCACCGACCCGACGTCCTCGCGCCACCACGGCCTGTCCGTCTTCACCGTGCCGCTCTCGGCGGAGGGTGTCGAGGTTCGTCCGATCCGCACGATCGGCGATGCGATCGAGGTCAATGAGGTCTTCCTCAGCGGGGTCGAGCTCGGTCCGGAGAGCCTGATCGGCGAGGTGGGCCAGGGCTGGTCGATCATCATGGCCGGCTTGGACTTTGAACGATTCGGCATCGGCGGCAACGTCATCTTGCTCGAACTCTTGATCGACGATTTGGTCACCGTGGCCCGGAACGCGCTCATCGACGGCGAGCCCGCACTGGACTCCACCGACATCCGCCAGCAGGTCGCCGAGTTGGCCGTCGAGGCCGAGGTAGCCAAGGCGTTCATCGACGACCATGTGGAGCGGCTGACGTCGGGTGAGGAACGACCGGGCGACGGCTCGATCGCGAAGTTGAGCTTCGCCGAAACCTATCACCGTGTCGCGGCCTATGGCGCCGAGCTGGCCGCATCGGCGATTGCCGCGGGGACTGCGGACCCCGATGTGGATCGCGCCAAACAACGCCTGCGTGAATGCTGGCTGTGGTCCCGGGCCTACACGATATCCGGTGGCAGCTCGGAAATGATGCGCAACATCCTGGCCAAGCGGCGACTGCACTTGCCGAGCCGATGACCGCATACCCGGCGGCGGAGACCTATTGGTCCCTGGTCGAGACGGCGGCGCGGGCGCATCCCGATCGGGTGGTCCTAGTCGACGACTACGGTCGGGCCCTGTCGTGCGAGCAGCTGTACGAATCCGCACTGACATGCGCGGCGGCGTTGGCGCAACGCGGAATTGGCGCGGGAACGGTGGTGTCGTGGCAGCTGCCGACGACGCTGGAGACGATGGTCGTCATGGTGGCGCTGGCGCGCCTCGGGGCGGTCCAAAACCCGGTACTGCCGATCTGGCGGGAGAGCGAATTACGTTTTGTGACAACGCAGCTCGCGACCGACGTCCTCATCGTTCCCGGGGTGTGGCGCAATTTCGACCACATCGCGCTCGCCCAGCGGATCGGTGATCAGCAACCCATGACTGTCGTGGTCATCGACCACGACGAGCCCATCACCGGCGCACTTCGGCTACCCGCCGGTGATCCGGCGGCGCTGCCTGCGCCGCCACAATCGGGCGAGGAGCCGCGCTGGATCTACTATTCGTCGGGCACAACGGCGTCCCCGAAAGGCGCGCGGCACTGCGACCGCTCGGTCATCGCCGGCTCGGCAGGCGTCGTCGCCATCGTCGGCGCCTCCAGTAGCGACGTCAACCCGATCGCCTTTCCGGTGTCGCACATCGGGGGAGCCGCCATGCTCGCTGCCGCCCTCCATACCGGCATGCGACTGGTGCTCTTCGACACCTTCGATCCCGTGGAGACCCCCTTCGCCATCGCTGCGCACCGGCCGACTCTGCTGGGCAGCGCCACCCCGTTCTTCGTCGCCTTCATGGCGGCGCAGGCAAAACACGGCGCCGAACCGCTATATCCCGATCTGCGTGGCTGTGTCGGCGGTGGTGCACCCATCACCGCGGAGTTGGGACATCAAGTGCGGCAGACCTTCTCGGTCGACGGTGTGGCCAATTCCTGGGGACTGACCGAATTTCCGGTCGCCACCTCCCAAGCACCGAACGGCCCTCCGGAGCTGCTGGACCACACCGTCGGCAAACCCGTGCCGGGCGTCTCAGTGCGAGTCGTCGACGAATCCGAGCGGCCGGTCGAGCCCGGGGAGGAGGGGGAGCTGCGGCTCAAGGGCCCGCAATGCTTCCTCGGCTACGTCGATGCGTCATTAGATGCCCAGGCATTCGACGCCGGCGGGTGGTTTCGCACCGGCGATCTGGGACGCATCGACCAACAGGGCAATGTCGTCGTCACGGGGCGCATCAAGGACGCGATCATCCGCAACGCGGAGAACATCTCGGCCCTCGAGATCGAGGGCGTCCTGGCGAGCCACCCTGCGATCGCCGACGTCGCGGTCATCGGCGTACCCGATGAGCGGACCGGCGAACGGGTGTGTGCCGTCGTCGTCGCCCGCCCGGGTGCGGCGGTCACGCTCTCTTCGGTTTCCGAACATTGCCAAGCCCGGGGGCTGAGCAGGCACAAGTCGCCCGAACGGCTCGAGATCGTCGATGCGCTGCCACGTAATCTCACCGGCAAGGTGCTCAAGAATGAACTCCGGACCCGGTTCGGGGACCGGTGAGCGTTCGTGACAACCCCGATCCGATTCCCGGGCAAGGCGATCTCCTGCCCGAGACACGCAGCACCGCGAATGCCATAAGGATCGGTCTTGTCGGTGAAGATACTTATGCCGACGCGGGGAGATGTTCAACATCTCCTGGCCGTACCTGAGGCGATTCGCCGCCGGACTCGGCTAGATGCCGATCAGCTCCTTCAGATTGCCGCCCATCACTCGTGCTGTGGTTGCGGCGGGGAGGTTTTCGAGCTCATTGACGAAGTCCGCGGGCGCGGCCAATCCCTCGGGATGCGGGTAGTCCGAGCCGAACATCACCCGCTTCTCACCGAGGATGTCGATGAGGTGCGACATGTCCTCCTCGTGAAACGGGTTCACCCACACGTGCCTTCGGAAGACATCACACGGGTGCTCACTGAATTCGCGCGGCTTCTTGCGGTACACCCGATCGAAAACGTCCATCAGGCGCTGAGCCCACGAACCGCCGTTCTCGACCACACCGATGCGTAGGCCGGGGAAGCGCTCGAACACCCCATGGGCGATGAAGGCCGCGAGCGTATCGAAGATGTGGCGGCTCTCCTCGTAGATGAAGCCGCGGAACTTCGTCAGCTGGAAACCCTGGAACTCGTTGCCGCCCTCCCAGTCGGAGAGGTAGCGGTCGTAGCCGGCGTCGGAGTTGTGCATCTGGACCGAGATGCCCGACGACTCGACCAATCTCCAGAAACGGTCGAACTCGGGCAACGCGGGTGAACGCGAGGTTCCGTCCTCCCTGGGCACCGGCGCCGGCCGGATCAGCACCGTCTTCGCCCCGTTTTCCAGGCACCATTCGAGTTCCGCAACGCCCTTCGACGGATCGTTGAGTGAGATCGCCGGGACGGGGAAGATGCGGTCCTTGACGTTGAACGTCCAGTCCTCGAGCAGCCAGCGGTTGAAGGCGTGGGTTACCGCGTGGGTGAGCTCGGTGTCGCACTTGGTCCGTTCCTCGAGCATGCCCGCCGTGGTGGGAAACATCAGCGCGCCATCAACGCCCTGGCGGTCCATCAACGCCAGGCGCAGGTCGGGGCGCCGGAACTCGTCTGGACAGCGGATGGGCTCGGCGAGCTCGCGCAGCGTCTTTCCCTCCGGGTTGATCCCGCGGTAGTAGTCGGCCCATGCGCCGGGAGTGGGAATCACCTCGTAGGTGGGGTTGGGTATCGTCTCGGTGATAACGCCGAGGATCTGGAGCTTCTTGCGGCCATTGACGTCGACGAACTTCAATGCTTCGGAGTATTTCTCCGGCAGATAGCGCGTGTAGGCGTCGATCGTCTCGTACATGTGATTGTCCGCATCCCACACCTCGAACGCACGGGGTTCGGTCATCGTCATTCCTTTCCACGAAGCAGTCGAGATCGCCGAAAGCCTGCTCGCAGATTTGTCCGCCATATGCATGGCCAACGGCGCGGATGGCAACCGGCAACGCCACTATCACAAACCGAGAGTAGACGTTCTCGCCCTAATACTGTCCGAAACCGTCGCGAACGGCAAGGTCGCACCGCGCGTCAAGGGCTGGAGGGCCGTCCGGCCCGATTCACTGGTTCGCCGCATCAGCGACCTCCGGCATCCGGTCGATGATGCGGTGCGGCTCGTCGGCCGATAGAAGGACCTGAACATGATCGATGCCCAGTCGGCGGTAGGCATCGCATGACTCGGCCAATGATCGGGCGCCGGAATAAGCGGTGGATGCGACCTTGTATAAGCTCGCCGACGATCTGCCGCGCGCGTCGGCTAACCGGTTCAGAGACGCGACGAGCCCGGCCAGCCGTCCAACGGACGTCGGCGCGGAAATCCACCCGTCGCCGACACGCGCCGCTCGGTCGAGCGCGGTGTCAGAGTGCCCGCCCACCAGGATCGGAATGGGTCGTCGTGCGGGGTGCGGCCGGGGATCCATCGGTGCGAAATCGTAGAATTTCCCATGGAATTCGACGTAGGGATCGTCCGCACACCATAGGGTGCGCAACAACCGGATGTGTTCCTCGCTGCGGGCGCCACGGTTGTCCCATGGCATGCCCATCGCTGTCGCCTCTTCCTTCAGCCACCCGACTCCGACGCCGTACACGAGCCGGCCGCCCGAGAACGCGTCGAGCGAAGCGAGTTGTCTTGCGTTGCCGATCGGATTGCGAAGCGGCAGTACGGCGACCGATGATCCGAGCCCAATCGTGCTCGTCAACCCGGCAACCCAACTGAGCGTCGTCATGAGTTCAAAGTTGGGGGCGAGATTGTCGGCGAGCCAGCCGTCGGCGACTGGCGTGGGCCTGCGGCCCAGCGGATACAGCGAATCGCTGTGACGGGGCAAAACGAGATGGTCGACCGCCCAGAGCCGGTCGACTCCGCAACCCTCGGCGGTCTGCGCGAAGTCGCGGATGAACGACGGTGACGCGTTCGGGCCGCTGTGCGGAAGAACAAGACCGATTTCCACGACGGCTTAGAGGTTGGTGAAGTGGCCGCCGTCGACCCCTATCGTCTGTCCGGTGAGATACCTGGCCTTGGGGCCCACGAGGAAAGTGACCGCCGCACCGACGTCGCTCTGCGGATCGCCGATGCGGCCCAGCGGGATCCGCCGCGCCAGCCGCTCCTCCATCGCGGGTTCGGCTTCGATCGCCGCCGTCATCGCCGGTGAATATGCAAGCGGCGATATCACATTGACCGTGATGCCGTAGGCGCCCCATTCGCGGGCCAGGCTTTTGGCGAAGCCCCGCAGTGCGCCCTTCACCGTGGCATAGAGCGGCAGTGTGGCGCTGCCTTCGATCCCGGCGGGTGAGGTCATCACCAGGAACGTCCCTGCCCGTTCACGCAGCGCTTGGAAGGCTGCGCTCGCACAGTGATAGGCGCCGGTCACCGACACGCTGATGTGGTCGCGCCACAGCGACTCACCGACGTCCTCGAGTCGGTGCGGCTGGCTGGATGCGTTGCTTGTGGCATTGTGTACCAGCGCATCCAGGCGCCCGGTCGTCATCACCGCGGCCTCGACGGCGCCGATGACCGACTCGGCTACGGTGACGTCGCAGCGGACCCAGCTTGCCCGACAACCGGCCTCGCTGAGTTCCGCTGCAACCGCCCGCCCACTTTCCGATCGGGTGGCGACGAAGACGTGCGCGCCGTCGACCGCGAGGGCACGCGCGATGCCGTGCCCGACACCGCCGCCGGCTCCAGTGACCAGCACCGTGTAATCGTTGATCGTCATGGGAGCATCACGGCTCCGCCGTCGACGATGACGGTTTCGCCGACCAGACCCGTGACCTCGGGCTTGAGTAGGAATCGTGTCGTCTCGACGATCGTTTCGATGAGCGAGTCATCGTCCTGAAGCGCTGCCGCGGTCACATGGCTGGCTGACGCGCTCAGCCGCGGCGCGAAAAGACGAAGCGGGGCGGCAACCATGTTGACGATCAGGTTTTGAGAAGCCCATTGGCGAGCGGCGGATTTGGCCATCGCACGGATTCCCTCGAGCGCGGTGGCGTACGGGACGAGATACGGCGCTCCCGTCATCCCGATCGATGGCAGCACCAGCACGATTCGTCCTCCACCTTTGTCGCGCATCGAGGAGTATGACCGTTGCAAAGCGGCGAGCGCGTGTCGCATCGGTTGTTCGGCGAATCGGCCCCAGTCCGGCGGACTCAACGTGCTGACGGGCGTCGGCTCGAGGGCCGGATCGACGCCGATCACTATGACTACGTGGTCCGTGTTCGGCTGAGTCGGTTCGTCGAGGTTGTGGACGACCGACTTGAGACTTGCTGCGATCGCCCACGAGATGGCATCGCTGCGCCCTATGACGTGCGGAGTTGTCATGTGCGCCGCCCTACGGTTTTGGAATCGCCGACGCCTTCGCTTGCCGTGCGATTCGCTCGTCGTGGATCTTCACCAGTTCGCGGAAGCCGATCCGGTTGTACCGCGGGTGGGGTTGGACCCCCCAGTCGTCTTTCGCGGTGTGTTGGCCGGCGGCCTCCGGAGCACCGCCGAACGGCGGGCCCCCGAGGGGATAGGGCTGCCTGCATTCGAGCGAGTCATCGGAGTAGCGCACCTTCAGCAATTCGCTGCAGATTTGGGTGAGGGACAGCGTGGGCCACCCGTACCAGACTGCCATCACCGGCACGGTGAGCGACCCCTCGATCACCAACCCGAACAGGCAGACGAACAGCCCCCGTTTGAGCCACGTGTGCATCCGCGCCCAAGCCGACGTCGTGCCCGGCGGTAGCGGCTCGGCCGGCGCGACTGCGTCCACAGTTGATTCAGACACGATAGTCCTTCCCAGGATCGGTCAGTCGGAGAAGATTTCCCGGTTCACGGTGTGCAGGTAAGGGATTGCGAGGAACGGCGTGATGTAAAAGATGTTGTAGGCCCACCAGGCCAGCACCGGCAGGCCTACCGCCGCGTACCGCACATCGGCATACAACGTCATGTTGAAGATGTAGCCGGTCCAGACCACCACACCGAACCAGCAAGTGACGATCATCCACTGGTGGCCCCAGCGCTTCATCTGCAGGAAGCCGATCGCTGCGGCCATCCGCATCGGAAAGGCGATGAGCACGCACACGAGAACCCACGCCTTCTCCCCGGGCGCACCGGCACCTCCGATCCAGAGCTCGTTGTAGTGCCAGAAGTAGCCCCCGTCCATCAGGTTCCCCCAAGCGGTGAACACGGTGCGGGTTATCAGGGCGTGATTGGCGAACAGGTCGAGTGCCCAACCGATGCTGTTCAGGGCCGCGTCCAGGATGATCACGTAACCGATGAGCGTGACCATGAGTGGACGCACCGACAGGCCCTCGCGTTGCGCATTGCGCAACAGGTACAGGCCACGCACGAACAGGGGGAGCCCGAGGACGCCGAGCACGAGCGTGCCCATCAGTGCCGTGCCGGCTATGAGCCAGAGATCCGCCTGTCGTTGAGCCCGCCGGCTCCGGCGTTCGTGTTCGTCCAAAGTCGCTGACGCGAATGAGGATGCACCGTTCCCGCGGCGCGTTATCGCAGAGGGCAATCGCATGGGCCTACCAATCTCTTGTCAGCAACATGGAGAGCTGGATGAGAAACATCGTCAGCAGGAGGCCGTATATCCAGATTTGGAAAACGATGAGGCCGCGCCTACGCCGGCGATCCTGTTCGTCCACCGCGCTGACTCCTCCTTAGGAAATTGATAGCCGGCCCGAGGCGACTCCACTCAGGGCCGTTCGCTGCGGTCAGAAAGTCCCGATGTTGGACAACATCCAGTAGAAGAAGGCAACCAATGCGCACATCACCCCCCACGTAATCACCATCCGCACCAATTCTTCGATCACATCCGTTGCTCCCGTCTCCGCAACGCGTTTGGAAATCCATATTTCCCCGCGATGATAGCATCATTATCAATTGCGAGAATTGGCATTATCGCATTCAGGGTTGGCCAAGCTCCCGGGCTTCGACAATTGCTGAGTCCGAGCCTTCACGCGTCGGCCATGGCGGCGAGCTCGCGCTTGACCACCTTGCCGACGTCGTTGCGCGGCAGCCGGTCGACGAACACGAATCGCACGGGTACGCGGTACGGCGTCAATCGATCCCGGCACCACGCGGCGAGGCTGTCTTCTGTCACGCCGTGATCACGTCGCACGACGAATGCCCAGGGCACCTCGCCGAGCCGCTCGTCGGGGATGCCAACGACGGCGGCTTCCCGCACGCCGCCTGCGGCGAGAATGACGTCTTCGACGGTGCCCGGGAAGACCTTGAGGCCGCCACGGTTGATCATGTCGGACACCCGGCCGTCGAGCCAGAGGAACCCGTCGTCGTCGAACCAGCCCAAGTCGCCGGTGTGAAACCAGCCGTCATCGGTGAGCCGGTCGAGGAAGGCCGGATCGATGTTGCGCGCCGCTGTCGTCGGCGTGCGCACCAGCACCTCGTCATCGGCAATCCTGACGTCGATGCCGGGCAGAGGCCGCCCCACCGATCCGAGTTTGGTCTCTCCCCACTCGCGGGCGTCGGCGGCCGACCACCCCACCACCTCGCCACCGAGTTCGGTCTGGCCGTAGGAGTTCAGCACGATCACGCCGAACTTGTCCCTGAATCGGGCCGCTTGCACAGGCGACAGGGGAGCGGTGATCGATCGCACGATCTTCAGCGGCGACAGGTCCGTGACCGAGTCGTCGTGCAACACCATGGTGAGCGCCGCGGGCGGCAGCACCGTGGAACGCAGCTGATGCCGCCGAACCAGCGCGGCGAAGTCCGACGGGGAAAATCGCTCCATCAGCACCACGCCCGAACCCGCCCGGAACGCGAACAGCACCTGATAGATACCCGCCCACAACGACAACGACAACGGCACGAGGTTCGGCATCGGCGGACGCTTCGGTGCGTCGGTAATAGCTTTCTTCCCACGAAGTTTCGCCAACAGTCGGTCGATCAGGTCGAGCACCGTGGTGTGCCGAAGGGGCACCGGCTTCGGCGGGCCCGTGGTGCCGGAGGTGAACTGCAACAGTGCCACATCGTCGTCGTAGGACCGCGCGTGCGCGGGCAAGTCGCGCCTTGCCGCCGTTGCCCACGCCAACGCGTCACCGGTGACGACGGGGATTTCGAACGTCGAGAATCTCGGCGCCAGTTCGGGTGTCGTGACGACGGCGACGGGCCGCAACGTCGTCAGCTGGGCCGCTATCTCGGCGTCGGCCGCCCTGGGGTTCAACGGTGTGTACACCCCACCGGCGCGCCACGTGCCGAACAGCGCGGCGATGGTGGTTGCGTCGTTGGGCAGCATGGCGGCGACAACCTGTCCCCTCGCCAATCCGATTGCCGCGAGGAGCGCGCCGAGTTGGTCGGAACTGGCCACCAGCTCGTCGCGCGACACCTCGCCATCGACCAAGTGCACGGCGACATCCGGCAGGCCGTCAAGCAGATCCACCAGGCTCACGAATCGGCCTCCAACGGAGCCCAATTCGGAGTTCGCTTGTCCGCGAAGGCAAGGGGGCCCTCGTTCTGGTCGGGGTGCCCCCACATCGACGTCAGGTGCTTGGCGCCGGCGCGGCACGCATCGGTCAGGCCGTATTCGAGTGCGCCCCACAGTGCACGCTTGGTGGCACGCATCGCCGCGGGCGAGTTTCTGGCGATCTTCTCGGCCAGCTCCTGGGCGACCTCGCGCAGCTTTTCGGGCGGATCCACGACCTGGCTGATCATGCCGAGCTGGTACGCACGATGGGCGCTGAGCCGTTCGTGGCTGCCCACCAACGCCATCCGCAACACCGCCTCGGCCGGCATCCTGCGCATCAGCGCGATGGTTTCCAAAGCGCTGACCTGGCCGATCGAGACGTGCGGGTCGACGAAGCTCGCGTCCGATGACGCGATGACGATGTCGGCGTCGGCCACCCAGTGCAACCCGCCACCGGCGCATACCCCGTTGACAGCCGTGATGACCGGCTTCTCGACGTTGCAGTGCCACGCCGTCAGCTTGAGGTCCAGCGTGCGCATGGTCTCCTGAAACTGCAGCACGGCCTCGCCGTCGAGCTCCTCGACGTCGGCCCCCACCTGGAACGCTCGCCCGTTGCCGGTGTGCACGATGACGCGGACGTCTGGGTCGGCATTCAATTCCGACCACGCTTTCGGGAATTCCTCACGCATCACAACGTCATACGCGTTGAGCCGGTCGGGGCGGTTGTTGATGATCCAGCCCACCGGCCCGCGCCGCTCGACGACCAGCCTCTGATACGTCATGAAGCCTCCACAGCGCCGGACGGTGCTTGCCACCGCGGTGTGCGCTTCTCGCGCCACGCCCTGGCGCCCTCGCCGTGGTCGGGGTGATTGCGCAGCCGCCAGATCTCATCGGAGGCATCCCGGCGGGCCTGCGTCATACCGACTTCCAGGCAGTGCCACAGCGCCTTCTTGGTGGCGCGCAACGCGGTCGGCGAATTTCCGGCGATCGCGGTGGCGAGCCGAAGCGCCGCGGCGCGAAGCCGATCGGCGGCTACCACCTCGGACAAGATGCCCAACTCGTAGGCGCGTTGCGCCGAGATGCGTTCGCCCCTGCCGCTCAACGCCATCCGGGTGATTGCCTCCATCGGAGACTTGCGAAGCAGGGTGATCGCCTCATAGGCGACGGCCTGGCCGAGCGACACGTGCGGGTCGACGAAGGAGGCCTGTTCGGCCGCGATGACGATGTCGGCGTCGGCCACCAGGTGCAGGCCACCGCCCGCGCAAACCCCGTTCACGGCCGCGATCACCGGCTTCCATACCCCGCAATGCCAGGACGAAATCTTCAGCTCCGCGTCCCGAGTTCGACGCGAGTGGCGGCGCATCGCCGCTTTGTCGCGCGCCACCTGCACCACGTCCATCCCCGTGCAGAAGGCTGTGCCGTTGGCCGCGTTGACGATCACCCGGACACCGGGATCGGCATCGAGTTCGGCCCAGGCGGTCTCGAGTTCGTCGAGCATCAACGCGTCGAAGGCGTTGCCCGCGTCCGGCCGGTTCAGGATCAGCCAGCCGATACCCTCAGACTTCTCCACGACCAACCGCTGGTAGGTGCTCACGAGCGCGGAATGTCCTTCCAGGGTTTGCCCTTCCAGGGGTCCGGTTCCTTGGGAAGCCCGAGCACGCGCTCGCCGAGGATGTTCTTGTTGATGTCGGTGGTGCCGCCCTCGGTGCCGTTGGCGAGGCTGCGCAGCATTCCATGGACATCCCGGGGCAGTGCGTCCGGCTCGTCGGTGGCGGGCCAGGCGACCGCGTCCGTACCCAGCAGGTCGACCATGAGGTCCTGAATTTGCTGGTTCAGCGTGGCCTGGTGCACCTTACCGATCGAGGACGCGGCCCCGGGCGATTGGCCGGCCGACAGTGCCGCCCGGACACGGTCATTGGTCCAGCCACGGATCTGCTCCTGGGCCCACAACCGCATGATCTTGTTACGGACGACCGGGTCGTCCCATCGGCCCGTCTCCCGCGCGACGGCGATCAGCCGGTCGGCGCCGGAGCCGCCGAGGCGGCCCATGCCTCCCGACCCGGAACCCGAAACCATCTGCCGCTCACTGGACAGCGTCGATGCGCTGACGCGCCATCCGTCATTGACCTCGCCCACCCGGTGCGCGTCGGGGACCCGGGCATCGTCGATGAAGACTTCGTTGAACTCCGCCTCGCCGGTGATCTGACGCAGTGGTCGTACCTCGACGCCGGCCTGACGCATATCGAGCAGGAAGTAGGTGATGCCCTTGTGCTTGGGTGCGTCCGGATCGGTTCGTGCGAGCAGGATCGCGAAGTCAGCCTCGTCGGCCCAGGTGGTCCAGACCTTTTGGCCCGAGATCAGCCAGCCATCCGCGTCCCGGACGGCCCGTGTCGCCAACGAGGCAAGGTCCGACCCCGCGCCGGGCTCACTGAAGAGCTGACACCACTTCTCCTCGTTGCGCACGATCGGCGGCAGGAAGCGCAACCGCTGCTCTTCCGTACCGTGGCTGAACAACGCCGCAGCAGCGTTGTTGAGCCCCAACGGGTTCAGCCGGGACAGCCGCAGTGGAAGCAGCACCCTATCGATCGCCCGGGCCACCTCGTTGCCGATACCCAGGCCGCCGTATTCGCGCGCCCAGGTCGGCACCACAAGACCGGACTCGGCGAAAACCGGATACCACTGCCGGTAATCCGCGGGGCTCCGCACCGCGCGCAGGGCGACGGGACTCTGCGCGGCGGCCATACGCCAGGATGCCGGCACCTCGGCGTCGACCCATTGTTCGACCGCCGCGACGGCGTCGGCGGCACTGGTGGCCTCGGTGATCGGCAGGGGCGTCACGTTCTTCTAGCGCCCTTGGAACTTTGCTTCGCGTCGGTCGCGGAAGGCCGCCAATCCTTCTTTGAAATCTTCACTGCGGCTGGATAGTTCGAGCGCCATCGCCTCGTTCTGCAGATGACGGTCCAGGTCGAGCCCGTTGCCGCTGTGCAGCAGCCACTTGGTGAGGCCCAGCGCCACCGTGGGCGCATCGCCAAGGCCGGCAGTCAGTTCGCTTGCCACGGTGTCCAATTCGTCGACCGGGGCGGCGGCGTGGATGATGTTCCACTCGGCGGCGGTGGTTCCGGTGATCTCCTTGCCCAGCATCAGCAGTTGCCGGGTGCGGACCAGGCCGATCAGCCGCGGCAGCAGCCAGGCCGCGCCGCTGTCGGGGGTGAAACCGCGGGCCATGAAAGGTTCCCAGAACCGCGCATCCTCGGCGGCGACACAGAAGTCGGATGCGAGTGCGATGTGGAATCCGAGCCCGGCGGCCCAGCCCCGCACTACGGACACGATGGGCACCTGAGTCTCGAGCATCAACGGGATCAACCGGTTCGCTTTGTTGGGCAGCCGGCGCTGCGTGCTACCCACCCTGGGCTTTCGCTCGGAGCGGGCGTTGTTGGCGATGAGGTCGGACCCGGCGCAGAAGTCGGGTCCCGCAGCGTCGATCCTGATGACGCGGACGGATTCGTCGACACCCGCGGCGGCGAAATGCGCGATCATCGCGTCGAGCATGACGTCGTTGACTGCGTTGCGGCGATCCTCGCGGTCCAACCTCAATTGCAAGACCGCACCGCGTTGTTCCGCCGCGAGACCGGGCACACTGTCGTAAGTCATGGGCTCAGGTTTCGGCGAATCGTGCGGCCACGGCGGTGAGCAGGTCCGCGAGATTGGTCGCCCGCCCAGGGGGATCGGGTAGTCGGACGGGTCCGTGTTCGCGGCTGGGGAGCAGAATCGTGGCCGTGCCCGGCGCCGTGATCTGGCCACGATGATTCGTCGCCGCCAACTCGAGATCGACGGCCGGACGATCGTCCTCGGCGAGGTACTTGCGGACCACCGTCCCGGTGACGGTGTGCAGATCGCCGACGTAGTTGAAGAGCCGGAATTCGCAGGCGAGCTTCCACAGCCAGCCATCGTCACCCATCCAGTCGGTGCACAGGTGGATAAGCCACGTCTCGCGCATCCGGCCGTAGTCGAAGGTGGTGGGGTTACCCGCATTGCGGGCTGCCTCCGGTTCCCAGTGCACGCGCTGCTGCGCATCCGGCACACCGTATTCGTTGGGCGTGTAGAAACGGGGGATGCGCTGCCGATTGCGCCATGCCAGTCGCAGGGGCCGCACCCCGTACATGCCGGTCCCCATGCCGACATGCCAGCAGACCATGTCGGTGACCGTCAACGGGCCCTTGGTCAGGGTGCCGATGTCGTCACCCTCGTCGACGTCCTCCCAGGATCGCGGTTCGGCGCCACGCGGGGCTTCGCGCGCGTATCTCTCGTCCAATTCCGCGATCTCGTCCGGCGTCCACGACTTCAGTTCGACGGCCTCGTACTTCTTGCGACCTCGCGCCTTGCTGCGTTCGGTGCGGATCATGTTGCGGTACTGCGCACCCAAGATGACGTCTTCATCGTCTCGGAACACCTGTGCCGACCACTCGTGGACGGCCCGATCGGCGAATTCACTGCTCTTGTCCAGGGCCGCGACCAGAGCGTTGCGCCGGAAGACGCGATGATTGGCCCGCAGCGGCGCCCACCACTCACGCGACGAGGACGCGTAGAAGGCGTGAACGCCGCGCAAGGGGTCACCCTTGGTCAGCGCGCGGTCTTCGTCGGAGAGCGTGGTCACCTCGTCCTCACCTATCAAGGTGTCGCCCCCGACGAGCGCGGGGGGCGCGATCGACTCGCCCCATACGGATTTGGCGGCGTATTCCGCGTCGCTCCACAGCGGGTTGGCGTCGCCGTAGCTCTCCGCTACGTGGCGGAAGCAGTCTTCGTTCGGTCTGAAGTAGTGCGGCGGCTGAGTGTGCGGAACCGCGATCCCGATGGTGGCCCGCAACCGGGCCAACCCCTCGTCGGTAATCTGACCGGTTTCCGGCATGGAAATTAAGATACCCGAAAAGCGGAAACGCCGTTAACGCAGGGATGAGGATATGAGCGAACAAGCATCGGGCATCCTGGTGGCCGTCGGCGATGACGGGGTACTAAGAGTCACCATCGACCGCGCAGACGTCGGAAATTCGTTGTCGCCCTTGGCGCGTCAGGCGCTCAAGGATGCTTTTGCCCTGGCTCATGATCGGTCCGACGTGCGTGCCGTGCTGCTGAGCGCAACGGGTGACCGGCATTTCTGTACCGGCGCCGGCTTGCCGTCCCAGGCGGCAAGCGCTGACCCGCAATCGAAACCCATCGCCGAGAAGCGGCCCGGTGACATCGCCCGCATGCTTCAGCAAGGCTGGCAGCGATTGATTTCCTCGATACTGGATTGCGACAAACCCGTGGTGGCCGCTGTCAACGGTACGGCGGCGGGCGCCGGCGCCAGCTTGGTGCTGGCATCCGATCTGGTGGTGATGTCGGCGCAGGCCAAGCTCGTGGAGGCGTTTGTGCACCGAGGGATCCTGCCCGATTCGGGGGCCATCCACCTGTTGACGAGAATCGTGGGGTTGCGCAAGGCCACTGAACTCTTGATGCTCGGCGAGCCGGTCGACGCTGCCACCTGCGAGAAGCTGGGGCTGGTCAATCGCGTGACCGCACCCGAAGACACCCGGGCGGCCGCCGAGGAGCTCGCGGTACGGCTGGCCGCGGGCCCTACCGTGATGCTGGCGCTGACGAAACGGTTGTTGTCGGTGTCGTCGGAGTCGGATCGACACCGCGCATTCGAGCAGGAGGCCTGGGCGCAGGAGGTGGTGTCGCACACTGCTGACCTCCAAGAGGGCCTCGCCTCGTTCGCGGAACGTCGTGAGCCCAAGTTTCTCGGTCGCTGACCGGCTGTCTGCTAGGCGGCGGTGGGTCCGCCCCGGATGGTGAACGTGGCGCTGTCGTCGATGTCGTCGATCGACGACGCCACCGACTCCGCAGTCAAAGACGTGTCCTCGATTCCCTTGGTGACGCCGATGAACACCCGTGACACCTTCCCGGCGCCGACCGAGTAGATGTGCGCGGTTCGGTCGCACGTCGGATGGCACAGGTAGACCACCACAGGGGTGACGAGCTCGGGGTGCATGGCCTGACCGGCTTCCCCCATGATGTTCTCGGTCATCCGCGTCCGTGCGATGGGGGCGACGGCGTTGATGGCGATGCCGTTGCGGGCACAGAATTACGGACGGATCGTTCAGACCACTTCCGGCACCGGACTTTTCGGGAACTTCGGTCAAGCCAACTACGGCGCCGCCAAGATGGGCCTCATCGGCATGATGCACGTTCTCGCCATCGAAGGTGCCCGCAACGGCATCGCCATCAACGCCGTCGCCCCCATCGCACGGACGCGGATGACCGAGAACATCAACGGGTAG
>NZ_LZIX01000139.1:0-503 GCF_001666955.1 Mycobacterium sp. E735
CCCTTGCTGGTGGTCTTGGTGAACTCGTCGATGTTGGCCCGCGTGCCCGGCCCGGCCGAGACCGACGCCACCGACGCGACGATCTCGGCGTAGGGCACCTCCACGACCCGGGATACGGCATAGACGATCGGAATGGTGGCCTGGCCACCACAGGTGATCATGTTGACGTTCGGCGCGTCCAGGTGCTCGCGGAGGTTGGCCGGCGGGATGACCGCCGGGCCGACGGCGGCCGGGGTCAGGTCGATCGCCCGGATCCCGGCGGCTTCGTATTTCGGCGCCGCGTCCCGGTGCACGTAGGCGCTGGTGGCCTCGAACACCAAGTCGGGCTTCTCCGACTGGGCCAGCAACCAGTCCACGCCTTCGTGCGTGGTCTCCAGGCCCAGCTTGCGGGCCCGCGCCAAGCCCTCGCTTTGCGGGTCGATGCCGACCATCCAGCGCGGCTCCAGCCACTCCGACCGCAGCAACTTGTAGAGCAGGTCAGTACTGATGTTTCCCGACCCGAC